>JAYVKA010000345.1:0-5960 GCA_043768885.1 Planctomycetota bacterium | reverse complement strand
TGCCTCCTGAGTGAAGGTGCTGCAACTTCCTTCAGTAGAAACGCCAGAATGGTCCTTTTGTCTTTTTTCTTCGAACTTGGGGACATACCAGGTGTCAGGCTTCTTTGATTTGGATGGTTGAAGATTTGATTCGCTCAGTCCGCCCAAGGGAGCGGGGCCGGGTTCCATTTGGTGCAAGCCAAGGGGATCGATCTGTTCTACAATAGTCTGGGTCAGTTCACCTTTATCAGTTGCTTTGAGAACACCAGCAACGTGGGTGCCAACCTCAACACGTTTTATCTTTACGATCAAGCCAACCGCTTGACGACCCTGCACCACCGCAATATTCCGGCTGGTGGCGGGACGGCCACGCTGCTCTCGGCTTACAACTTCACTTACGATCCGATGAACAGGATCAAAACCATCAATCACACGGCAACGGCCCCCGTGGTGCCCGATGGCTTGAGCACTTTCAATTACGATCAAACCAGCCAGCTGCGGACACTTCACGGCGAACCAATAATCGATATTGGTGGCCTAAGTTCGGTGGAGCAAGTGCTTGTGCTGGTGTGGCAGGTTTGGGGTCTTGTTGGCAATAGCGGGTTTAGTGGTTACTTTTCTGATGAGATCCCCGGGGACAAGAACTACCAATTGTCCGTGCATGCGTATCATGAGTTTCGCGCACATGAGGCAGCGAACGCATACGAACGCGCTGTGACTCTGATTAACGAGTTGAGGCGTGGCCAAAGCGAAATGTTGGATTTTGACAAACTTGAATTGATCCACCGAGCTAAGTTTGAGGACCTAGAAATTCAATTCTTGAATGCGGAATCAACTGTGGAACGACAACTTGCTGCATTCATCAGGGCTCATCAGAGTGAATTGTGTTGAACGATCTGAACCGGAAAAGGGATCACAACTGGAAAAGGGATCACAAGTGGAAAAGGGGTCACAAGGACAAATTTTAAAAACGGAAAAGGTGTCAGAAACCTTTTCTGGTCCAGAAACCTTTTCTTGTCCAGCACCGCGCGGACCCGCAGCAGCGAATATGACTTGAACAGCAACCTCGTCCGCGCGACCGACCGCAACGGGCGAGTGGTGACGTACTCGCTGGACCAGCTGGACCGGCTGTCGAACGAAAAATGGTACACGGTCAGCGGGACCGTGCCGGAAGTCACCGTCACAACGACGACGCAGGGAGCAACAGGAGTCAACGAAGTCCAGCAAATCGACGTGGCACAGCTTTCGTCGGGGAGCCCGGGAACTTTCCGCCTGGCTTTCAATGGCCAGACCACCCGCGCGATCGCGTGGAACGCCAACGCGGCGACCGTCAAGTCAGCCCTCGAAGAACTCTCAGCCGTCGGTGCCAACAACGTCTCGGTCGCCGGGCCGACCTTCCCGACCGGCCTGCGCCGTTATGTCGTGACCTTTGTGGGAGTCCTTGCAAACTCCAACGTGCCGCAGATTCACGGCAGTTCCCGCTACAACACCGATCCGGCCGTTGCCGAACGGACACTGACGTGGACGTTTGACAACGGCGGAAGGCTGTCCCAGGCCAGCGATCCGGCGGCGACTTACAACTACACGCTCGACAACCTCGACCGGGTCACCGTCGAGACGCAGAACTCGGCCGGAATCGGCTTGGTGCCGACGGTGCGGATGACGCGCGGGTACGACTTGGTTGGAAACCGGACCAGCCTTGCTGCCGAGTTCCAGACGGGAGCGGCAGTGACAAAGGATTTCACCAACAGCTACAAGTTCTTCGACGAAGTCACCTCCCTCTCCCTCCACTGGCACCGCTGGCTCGACACCAACTTGGGAAAGTGGGTGAGTGAAGACCCGATCGGGTTCGGTGGTGGGGATCCGAATCTGGGGAGGTATGTGGGGAACAGGGTCTTCCGTTATGTGGATCCAACAGGGTTGAATCAGGACGATTTGACGGAAGAAGAAGAGGAACGGATTGAAGAACGAATGCGGCGTGAGCGGGAAGCGCTTCGTCAACGCGCGCCCTGATTGGAGACTTGACCGGAGTTAACAGCGATGCGGAGTCGATCACTGGCTACGATGCTGGTACGATGGACGAGTTGGACGCTCTGGAACGGGGTGCTCGCGGCATCCAAGGCGGCCTAGGCATGGCAGGCACCGCTAGCGGAGGCATTGTAGGTGGTCGAGCGATTGGTGCATTGCCCGGTCAGGTGCCCCGGGGGTTGGGTTGGCAGAACCCAATGTTTAAACACGCACTTGGACCCTACCGTGGTGGGTTTACAAATGCCGGACGTGCTTTGACAAAGCATCCGAACATCGTGGGCGCAAGTTCTGCAGCCGACCTGATCAAACGATTTGTGAACAACGCGGGCATCAACACGGCGGCAGCTGAGGCCTTGAAACATATCATGCGAAATGGAAGTATCGTTTCAAAAATGACCAAAGCTTTCGGTCAAGTGATGGAGTTTAAGCTGCCCAGCGGGCTGGGGGCACGATTCAATGCAATTACCAACGAATTCTTGGGGTTTTTGGGGCGCGGGTCAAAATGAGCTACTCGGAAATGATTGAAAAGGCACGCTTGTACCAAGCTGTTGATTCAACAATCACGACTGGTGATTTAGATTATGAAGGCACTGCCATGGAAGTGGTTTCCGATTGCGGTGAAGAGATTTTTCATGTTGTCGTCGATAGGGATGGGCAAAGGCAGGTGTTGTTTTTTCGATCAGATTTCGACTTTCGCTTGCCTTTGGAGGTGTTGGAAGAGGTCATCCAAAAGGCAAAGCGGGAAATCCAGAAATCATGTTGATGTGTTACGGGCCGAATTGTGATCGCATTTTTGGCCGAATTGTAACCGTAGAGATTTTGGGCTGTTTTGCGTGGTGTTGACCGAATTGTTGCATGGAAAAACAAAGGTGGAAAAACAAAGGTGCCAGGAAAACAAAGGTGCCAGCCACCAAATCCGGGAGGTTTCACAGATTCACGGCAGTGCGCGGCGGACGACCGATCCGGCGGCAGCCGACCGGACACTTGCCTGGACGTTTGACAACGGCGGGCGGCTGATTCAGGCCAGCGATCCGGCGGCGACTTACAACTACACGCTCGACAACCCGGACCGGGTCACGGTCGAGACGCAGAACTCAAGCGGGATCGGACTGGTGCCGACGGTGCGGATGACGCGCGGGTACGATCTGGTCGGAAACCGGACCGGGCTGGCCGCCGAGTTCCAGACCGGTGCGGCAGTGACCAAAGATTTCACCAACAGCTACACCCTTGATGAGCTCGACCGGAACAGCCGGTCGCCGCACAGCACGATCACGCCCGGATGACTGGAGAAGAATTCGTAAAGCTCGATCGATTCGTGTGAAAATCCGTCGTTGGAATGGTTGTCATTTTTCTGGTCCCGATCCGGACCGACGATTGGAGTTGGGCTGAAGACAAGTTTGAACTGTGCATCCGATTCGGAAATGGTTTCCCGCAGCCACTCCTTCTGTTTTTCCCCGAGGATCGTTTTGGCTGGTCCATCAATCGCAGTGTTGGGGCTGCGAAAAGCGCGGCCTTCCAGTAGCCAGAACTGTACGTCTCGTCCCCAGCGAATTGTTTTGTAAGGCAAATCATTCGATGGAAATTGTTCTTCGGCAAACAGTCTGCGGTCTTCTTCGAACGTCGCCGAGCGATACGATTGTCCCGGCCAGCAATCGTCTTTGAGTGTGTCGTGGTCGTCTTTCATGTAGTACATTGTGTAGTTGGCGAATAAATCGCGATTGGCAGGCAATGCAAAAATCCGGTTCCATTTGAATCGTATCAACGGTGCAGTCCAGGCAAACGGTTTCGGTTTGTCGTAGTATTCAGTGTCTCCGGCGTGAACCATGAACTCGGGGTTTCAGATTGGTCATGGCTGGGTAAAGACTTTTGAACAATTGTCCTAAATTGTTTCGCATTTAAAGACGTGTGGACGGCATGAACAATTGGGGACAATTGTTCTACTATCTCATTGCAGGTGTTCAAGCATGAAAAATCACGTGGAATGTTTCCTGGGATTCAGCAGTTTCGGCGAGTACTCCCTTGCCAAAATGTTCGTCGTGGTTGCTGCGGTATGGGTTGCAGGCGTCGTCGGCGGAATGATGGACAAGGCGAGAGGCAACGAGCCATCCCGTCCGAATTTCATATTTCTGATCGTCGATGATGTTTCGGCCGAAGACCTGGGTTGTTACGGGAATCAGGCGATTCAGACTCCCAATCTCAATCGGCTGGCATCCGAAGGAATGGTTTTTGAAAACGCTTACCTGACGATCAGCAGTTGCAGCCCCAGCCGCTGCAGCATCATCACGGGTCGATATCCGCACAACACGGGCGCACCGGAATTGCATACGAATCTTCCTGCTGACCAGTTCCGATTTCCCGCCGCGCTGACCGCCGCTGGCTACTACACGGTCCGGTCCGGCAAACATCATGGCGAACAATCGAACGATTCGTTTGCGGTAACCGAAGCAGGGAAAGGCCCAGGCCAAATGGGGACGTGGGTCGAATTGCTTCGTGATCGTCCTCGCAACCAACCATTTTTCTTTTGGCTCGCTTCGACCGATGCCCATCGCGGATGGAGCAAGTCAGAAGGAATTCCCAAATACAATCCAGCCGACGTTGTTGTCCCGCCGTATCTGGTGGACGGACCCGCTACTCGAAAAGACCTGGCGGACTATTACCATGAAGTTTCACGAACGGATGATATGGTCGGGCAGTTGATGGCTGAACTGGAACGACAGGGCGTCATTGAGAACACTTACTTCATCTACTGTGCCGACAACGGGCGGCCTTTTCCCCGCTGTAAAACTTTTCTGTTCGACGACGGAATCAAGACACCGCTGATTGTCAGTCGTCCAGGCACAGTCAAACCTGCTCGGACCATTTCATTGGTCAGTTCGATCGATTTTGCACCGACGATTCTGGAACTGGCGGCGTTGGAGATTGATCAACGTGTTCAGGGAGTCAGCTTTGGGCCCATTCTGGATGACCAGATTGCAACGACTCGCGACGTCGTCTTTGCCGAACACAATTGGCACGTATTCCAGAATCACGAACGAATGGTACGCAGCGGCGAATTTGCCTACATCCGAAACGCCTGGCCGGAACGGCAAGTCCTCTGTTCGGAAACAACGGCAACTTTTCCGGCAGGCATCGAGCTGTGGGATGCTCACGAAGCGGGTTCACTGAATGCGGTTCAGTTACGATTGTTCGATTTGCCTCAACCCGCCGAACAGCTTTTTGATTTGACCAGCGATCCCGATCAAACCAACAACCTTGCCGCATCGCCGCAGCACGTAACGAAATTGCAAGAAATGCGGGAGTTGCTGGATCGATGGGATGCTGAGACTGGCGATTCCATTCCGGCCAATCCATCGACCGATCGCTACAACACAACCCGGTACAAAGAAGGCGTTCCACCGAGCAACCCGGACTTTCATGTCGGCGAGTTCCCGGGAGCCAGCCAGAACGCCACATCGAACAATCATCCCGGCCCGATTCGAAAGTAGCGCCACAGCCCGTTTTTTCGTATTCATCCCCCGGTTAATCTGCGTCGATCCGTTTGATCTGCGGTCAGAAATTCTCCCGATTTTCATGATCGATTTGACCGCAGATCAAGCGGATTCAGGCAGATTGGAATCTGTCTCGGCCAGAACGCTGGCTGCGAAATCAAGCAGTGATTCGTTTCAGGAATTGGTCCAGGATTTGTTCAGGCTTGTGCGACAAGCTTTCAGTAATTCATCCATCTGGCACCACCCGAAATCCGTTCCAAAGCTGTTTCCGGGAATATCAAACATGAACATGACCAAATGTCCGGGTACTCTCCTGGTTCTTTTGCTTTCAGCAATCTCGCTTTCGGTGGCACAAGAAAGATCGACTGGCGACGCAATTCAACTGAACTGGGAACACCTGGAACAGGAATTGGATGCGGCGACGGACGGCTGGTTTGATGGAGCGGTGTTGGTCGTTCGCGATGG
>JAYVKA010000344.1:0-11683 GCA_043768885.1 Planctomycetota bacterium | reverse complement strand
ATAACGGCGAAGGTCAACGTGAATTCAATCAGCTGGTTTCTCGACAATCCGGTCAAAGTCACAGTGGGAGTCATCCTGCTGATGATGTTCGGCATCCTTGCCGTGTTTACGATGCCGATGCAGTTGTCACCCGATGTGACCCGGCCGCAGATTTCGATCCAAACCAACTGGCCAGGAGCCAGCCCGCACGAGATCGAAAACGAAATCATCAACGAGCAGGAAGAGAAACTGAAGAGTGTCGAAGGCGTGACCCGTTTGTCATCCGAATGCATGAATTCGATGGGGGAAGTAACGTTGGAGTTTCGCGTCGGCACGAACATGAACGAAGCTCTGTTGAAAGTAAACAGCCAGCTTCAGCAGGTCGGAGACTATCCCCAGGATGCAGACAAACCTGTCATTCGAACCTCCAGCCAGGGTGACCGCGCAATTGCCTGGTTCATTTTGGGCGCGCGTCCGGCATCCGCGGAGACGGTCCGCGAGTTTGCCGCAAAACACCCTGAATTGAAACCAAAACTGGACCGTGCCCTAACGGCGACAAATGTCGGTTTGATGAAATTCAGGCTTCGCGAAATTGTTGCAGCCCATCCGGAAGCCGCGATACTGCTGCCTCCTGACCTGGACATTACGGAATATCGAAAATTCGCTGAGGATGTGCTGGAACCCCAACTGGAACGGGTGCCAGGTGTCTCAGACGCGTATGTTCGGGGCGGACGATTGCCTCAGGTTCATTTAATTGTCGATCCAGCGCGGTTGGCTGCTCGCGGGTTGACGATCGCCGATTTGCGTACGGCTTTGTTACAAAACAATTCAGACATTTCCGCGGGAGACTATCCCGACGGCAAAAGGCAAATTGGTGTTCGCACGGTAGGCCAATACCGTTCGCTGGACCAGGTTGCAAGCCAGATCATCAGCTCGAACGAGGGCACCAGCGTCTACGTGCGCGACGTTGCCGAAGTGCAAACGGGGTTTGAGAAAAACTCGGGCTTTGTTCGGCGGTATGGCGAAGCCAGCATTTCGCTCAACGTCCAGCGCGATCCGGGGGCTAACGTTGTCGATGTAATACAGGAGTTGCAGGCCGAGGTGGAGCGGTTGAACAACGGCGTGCTCGCCCAGAACGGTTTGATCCTGACCCAGGTTTACGACGAAACTGTTTACATTCGATCGGCGGTTGGCCTTGTCCAGCAAAACATTGTGATCGGCGGTTCCTTTTGCATCGTGATTCTGATGCTGTTCCTGCATCTTGGTGCTCGCGCCATCATCGTTACGCCGTTGATTTTGGGAACGGCTTTGGCCGCCGTTTACATCGATTCTTGGTTCTACCTGGCGACACTCGCGATTATTTTGGGCGTGGGAATCTGGTACGCGCGGGGAACGCTGGTCGTTGGAATTGCGATTCCGATCAGCATTATCGGGACGTTTCTGTTTCTGCGCTACATGGGTCGATCGTTGAATGTCATCAGCCTGGCCGGGTTGGCATTTGCCGTTGGCATGCTGGTTGATAACGCGATTGTGGTTTTGGAAAACATAGTTCGTTTCATGGACAAGGGCCATGATTCTCACGAGGCATCGCGTCGGGCGGTCCAGGAAGTCTGGGGAGCCGTTTTGGCTTCGACGCTGACAACGCTCGCTGTTTTTCTTCCCGTGATTTTTCTCGAAGGCGAGGTCGGCCAGTTGTTCGGCGATATCGCGCTGGCGATCAGTATCGCGGTCGGTTTGTCGTTGATCGTCAGTGTCATTGTAGTTCCGACAGCGGCTGCCCGAATCCTGAGCGAGGACGAAGTTCATCGCAAGAAGCGACCGTCCAGTGTGGCGCGATTGTTGAACGGATTTGGCGGGGCATTGTCGTCGTCAATAGGTGGAGTCAATCAGCGAGTACAGCGGAGTTGGTCGTATAGCCTTGGCCTGGTGTTCGCCATTCTCGCGCCGGTCAGCATTGTTGGGTGGCTGTTGTTTCCCAAAGTCGAATATCTCCCGGCCGGAAATCGCAATCTGATTATCTGCAACATTCTGACGCCGGCCGGTTACAACGTTGATCAACTGAATTCGATTGGAATGCAGGTCGAAAAAATACTTCAACCGTATTGGGACATCGAACCGGCAGTCGAGGACAGCTCCGGGCTGGAGTACCCGACCATTGCGGACTATTTTTATGTCGCCCGTGAGCGAAGTGTATTCCTTGGAATTCGGGCACACGATGATTTGAAGGCCCGCCATTTGATCGATTTGATTCAGGACAAACTGAAAGACAAGTTTCCAGGCACCAGCGTCGTCGCGTCGCAGACCAGCCTGTTCGGACGCGGCATGTCGGGCGGTCGAAACATTGACGTCGAGATCAACGGCCCTGAATTGACGGAACTGGTGGCGTTGGGTGGCGAGATGATGGAACGCATTCGAAACAGTTTTCCGCCAGGAACACAAATTCGCCCTACGCCGAGCCTCGACCTCTCGACTCCTGAACTGCACATTTTGTTGAAGCCGGAAAAAGCCGGTTCGGCGGGAATTACCAGCGACGAATTGGGATACGTCGTCAATGCTCTCGTCGATGGAGCCTATGCGACCGACTACTTCGTGGCTGGAGAAAAGGTGGACCTTGTAATCAAGGGGCGGGACGAGCCCGACCTGAGTAACGGTGGAGTGTTGTCGAAATATATTGCGACGCGGAATTTGCTGGAGCCAATTCGACTGGATTCGATCGCAACCTCGCAACTTTCCAGCGGTCCCGAGCAAATCAACCACCGCGAACGACAACGCTCCATCACACTCGAGGTTTCACCTCCGCCCGAACTTTCACTGGAAGCAGCCATCGCGACCATCCAGGACTCTGTTCTGCGTCCCATGGAGGACGACGGCAAACTTGGCACCCGATACCTCGTCAACCTTGGCGGTACGGCGGACAAGCTGAAACAGACCTGGGATGCATTGAAATGGAATTTTCTGCTCGCGATTTTGATTACCTATTTGTTGATGGCCGCGCTGTTCGAGTCGTGGATTTATCCGTTCGTTATTATCCTGAGCGTACCGCTCGGCATGGTCGGCGGAATTATCGGTTTGCAATTGTTGTCGCTGTATCAAATGGCAATGGGAGAACCTCCCCAGTCGCTGGACGTCCTGACAATGCTTGGGTTTGTGATCCTGGTGGGGACGGTAGTGAACAACGCGATTCTGATTGTGCATCAGTCAATAGTCTTTCGCAGTGAAGGCATGGACGCCCAGGAGTCGGTCGATGCCAGCCTGCAAACCCGCATTCGTCCGATTTTCATGACCACCCTAACCACTGTGTTCGGATTGGCACCGTTGGTGTTTTTCCCAGGGGCCGGAAGCGAGTTGTATCGCGGGCTGGGCAGTGTGGTGCTGGGCGGGCTAATCCTGTCAACGATCCTGACTTTGTTCCTGATCCCCACCTTGTTGAGCCTGATGATCCGGGCTCGTGAGTTTGTAGTCAGCGGTACCCCGAATTCGTCCGGTAAGGGAAAGATAGTGAATCAAACCGACTCCACTTCCAATCAATCAATTTCGGTCCCGGGCCTTGTGGCAAATGGTGCCAGCCGCACAAATGTCAAAGTTCATTCAACAAAACGAACTGGCAACGAACGGGCGAAGTAAAACATTCCCATGTTCACAGCAAGGAAACGATCAATGCGATTCGCATTATTGCTTTTTGTGGCAACTTTTTTCGGGTTTTCGATTTCCACTGGGTCGGCACAAGAAAAGCCGAAGCCGACTGAACCGGGAAGCGTAGGCCGTCAACTTGCCGAAGAAGCCCTGCAGATCGAAGGCTTGATCGAATCGGATGGGGTGAAGGAATTTGTTGGGCAGGGCGCGAAACTGCCAGCCATCGAACCGTTTGAAGTGGAGTACAAGGGGCAATCGAAGTTGATTGATGAGTCGTTGTTCTACGTCGATCGATTCGGAAGTCCACTCAGTTACGCCCGTGCACTGGATTTGGCAGCGAAGCATGGACTCGACAAGATCGCCGGGAAGCGCGTTCTGGATTTTGGGTACGGCAGCATCGGCCAGTTGCAGATGCTGGCACTTTGCGGAGCCGACGTCACCGGGGTCGATGTAGCTCCGTTGCTGCCGCTGATGTATGCCAAACATTCCGGAACCTATGACGCCGGCAAAGTCACCTTGGTTGACGGTCAATTTCCCGGCGACAAATCAGTAGCGGAAAAGATAGGCTCCGGCATCGACCTTGTGATCTCGAAAAATGTCCTCAAGCGAGGATACATTCATCCGGCCCGTGATGCGAAGCCCGAGCAACTGATCAATTTGGGCGTCGATGATGCGACATTCCTCGGGGAAATTCACAATCGCCTGAATCCCCAGGGCTTGTTTGTGATTTACAACATCTGCCCGGCGCAGGCGAGTGACGACAAGCCCTACATCCCATGGGCCGACGGACAGTCGCCATTTTCCCGGCAGCAATTCGAAGACGCCGGATTTGAAGTCCTCGAATTCGACACGGACGACACACCGTTCGCCCGCGAGATGGCAAAACGACTTGGCTGGTCCGAAAGCATGGATTTGGAAACAGACCTGTTCGGCTGGTACACAGTCGTCCGGAAACCCGAATTGCCATAGTACGAAGAGCTGGCGAAGCGGTCTCGCCGGCAATTCCATCATAACCGGTACAGAATTGATTCTGTCATTCACTTTTTGGCGATGGCAACAGAGTGACTTCGGAATCCGGGGGTAGATTTCAGAGTCGTTTCTGAACCGGCGGATTCCAAAGTATGATCTCAAGTGCATCCAGCGCTTCGCTCCAGGGCATGCAATCCAGCATGGCGATGATGAATCGCGAGGCGCAGCAAATCAGCAATCCCGACCAGGGAATTTCACCTGAAGCCGTCGTCGATCTTCAGTTGTCGAAAATTCAGTTCATGGCCAATGCCGCAGCATGGAGCCGGGCCAATGATACCGCCAGGCAAGTGGTCGATATCCTGATGTAAATGGAACCTGGCGTCTATTGCGTTGCCCGACCGTCCCTTTGTTCGAACTGCGTGTTCTCAAACAGTCGCCCGGTCTGGCGGTCCGCGGTGCAGCAAAGTTGGAACAGTTGTCGTACAATGCCGGAATGTCAAACGGAAATGACGCCGAACAATTGCGAAACAACAGGCAGTTTGCCACGACGCGCTGGAACATCGTCTGCGCGGTCGGCGATGAAGACGCACAGACGGCTTCGACGGCTCTCCAGGAGTTGTGCCAGATATATTGGTACCCCCTGTACACCTTTGTTCGCCGCCAGGGCAACGACGCCAATTCGGCTGCCGATTTGACGCAAGCTTTTTTTGCGGACCTGCTGGAGCGGCAGGACTTGAAACGGGTTGACCCAAGTCTAGGAAAATTCAGGTCCTTTTTGCTTCGGGCTTTGAAACATTTCCTGGTTAACCAATGGGACAAGGCCAGGGCCCAGAAGCGAGGCGGGGGCACATCTCCCTTGTCGCTCGACTTCGATGCAGCCGACAATCGCTATCGCCTGGAGCCAGTGCATGGGCAAACGCCAGAGTTGATCTATCAAAAACAATGGGCCAGGACTCTGCTTGATCGCGTCAAAAATGAATTGCGTTCGGAATTTATCTCACGCGGCAAAGGCCACCAATTTGACAGGCTGGAAAAATTTATCGCCGGAAAAAGCGACGAAGAAACCCTTGCAACGGCCGCAGCCCAACTGGAAATGACCGAGGTGGCGGTCAAAGTCGCTTTGCATCGGATGCGACAGAGATTTGGCGAATTGCTTCGGGTTGAAATCCAGCAAACGGTTGGGACGCCAGAAGAAATCCAGTCGGAAATCCGGCAGTTGTTCGAGGTTTTGAAGAATTAGTCAATTTTCCGCCGGTTTCGAGTAACTTTTTCCGGAATTTGCTTCTGATGTAGTTGGTGGAACATTCAACCGGCTCCAAACTGCGAAAATTCAATGATCTTTGGCAACAAAACAGCGTCGCGAAACAATCCGTCGAAAAAATGCCCTTCCTGCGATGCTGACCTGTCCGACAGTTCTCCAGGAAACCCTTGCCCAGCCTGTTTGATTCAACTGGGTCTGCAAACGTGGACAATGAATCAGGAACCGGGCAGCGTTGGCTTTCCAGGCACAGAATATCCCGACAGCGGTATGGACGGTCGATCCACGGTCCCCTCGGACCTGGCCTCCAAATTTCCTCAGCTTGATATTTTGCATTTGGTCGGACAAGGAGGAATGGGCGCGGTCTACTGTGCCCGGCAAAAAAGTCTCAATCGACTGGTTGCCCTGAAAATTATTCGGCCAGATTCAAAATCGAAACGGGACTTTGAAGACCGTTTTGTTCGAGAGGCCAGGGCGTTGGCTCATCTGGCACACCCCAACATTGTCACCGTACATGATTTCGGACAATCGGGCGACGTTTATTATTTCATTATGGAATACGTCGATGGAATCAATTTGCGGCAAATGCTGCAGGCAGGAAAACTCGGACCACGACAGGCATTGGAAATCGTACCCGCCGTTTGCGATGCTCTGCAGTACGCTCACGACAAAGGCGTGGTTCACCGGGACATCAAACCGGAAAACATCATGGTCGATACCGAAGGCAAAGTGAAAATTGCCGATTTCGGTTTGGCCAAGTTGCTGAATTCAAAAACTCCACAGCCGACATTGACGCGGGCTCACCAGGTCATGGGTACCATGCACTACATGGCTCCCGAGCAATTCGAACGCCCGTCAGAGGTCGATCATCGGGCCGACATCTATTCGCTGGGTGTTGTGATCTATGAGTTGTTGACTGGAGAACTTCCGCTGGGCCGATTCGCTCCGCCGTCCCGAAGAGTCGCGATCGATGTTCGGCTGGATGAAATCGTTATGCAAACACTCGAGAAAGAGCCGTCGCTGCGTTATCAACGGGTCAGCGATATCAAATCAGCCTGGCAATCTTTGAGCGACAGTGAAAACGCCAACCAACAAGTTCTCGGCTCGATCAATCCGGAGGCAGTTGCGCGGTACGATCATGAACCTCCAACCAAGTTTGCGCCTGCCCGCACACTTCCCGGACCGATTCCTGCCGGCAATGTTTGGGCCGTTGCTATTCAGCCTCAAACCTGGCGAAATATTCTTTACCTGTTCATTTCGTTCCCGCTGGGGATCGTCTATTTCGTTTTTCTGGTCACTGGATTGTCGGCGGGAGTCGGAACACTCATCGTCTGGGTGGGTGGGTTTGTTTTGCTGGGAACATTCTTGGCCGTCAAGGGATTTACAGGCCTCGAACGAGCGTTGGCGAAATCCCTGTTGCAAACCACAATTCCTTTCCGCCAGTCCAGATATCCGGTTGGTCAGAATGTTGAGAAGCCGATTTTGGTCAAAGCCAAAGAGTTGATTCTGAATCGCGAATGCTGGGCCGGCATCGGCTATCTGATGTTGAAATTTCCTCTGGGTATCGTCTCGTTTGTATTGACCATAACCCTGTTGTCCGTTTCATTCGCTTTGCTGGTTACTCCGCTGACCCTGTTACTACCCGTCCTCGATTACGACATTGGCAGCTGGAAGATCGACACGATGATGGAAACCGCACCGTTCGCAGTGGCAGGGTTCTTTCTTTCGTTTCTTTCCTTCCACATCCTCAACGGAATGGCCTGGGTTCATTCGCGCTGGGCAATGCTCTGTTTGAAACGGTTGCCAAACTGGAACACCAGGCGTTGAGATGATCGGGCACGCCCATTCAACCCAACAGTCCGAAGATCATCAGGTCGGATTGAAGCCTGGATATACCTGATCCGGATTATCCACTTGTTCTCGCGACATTTTTCGATCGACTAAAACATGTCATCCAGCCACTGCAGCCACGAGCGATTTCCCGAGGGCAGACTTTCCTGGGCAATTTTATTGGACCTTTCGAGGAAATCAGCGTCGATCTTTTCCGGCATCCCAAGATCGTTCCGGATCGACTGCAAGAAATCTAACGCAATATTGAGATTGGTATCGTGCGGAGCCAGGCTGACTGCACCGGCTCCCTCATGTGTCCTGAAATCGCCACTGTTTTGAAACCTGGTTACTCCAACTTTCGCGGCCAAATTGTGCGGCCGCAACAGAGCGACCATGTCGTTCATAAATGCGTTCTCCTGACGTCCTCCACCGCCGTTGGTCCAGCGACGTCCCAAGGGCCAGCCTGGGGAGGGTGAAGCCAGGGAATAAACCCTAACGTTTTGCATCGAGTTTGAGCCCAGGAACTTTTCCATCGCAAACAGGGCATTGGAAGTAATCAGGTTGCCTTGACTGTGCGCCACAATCATTTGCATCTTGCTGCGGTTCAGCACCAGACTCTTGAAAAGTGCAGCAGTTGCCTGGTTCCAGACCACCGATTGTTTCATGACTTTTTCAACAAGGGCCGGCAGTTCGGCCTCCGGAAGTTTTCGGTCAGTCGTCAGGCCCCGGCTAACTAGCCTCGCTGTATTGCCAACTTTTCTTCCAGACCTGCATTAAGCCTTGGCTTGGGTTATCTTGTCGGGGAATTCTGTCCGACGAGGATGAACATGAAATCAGGGGCGCATGCACTTATGGCCAGACAATTCAGACTCCTGCTCGTTTTCATTTGTCTGTTGCCGACTGTCGCCATCGCGCAAAAGATTGACAGTGACGGTATTTTTGCACCAGACAAACTGATCGAGGTCGAAATCCGGATGAAGGAAGCCGACTGGGATTCGCTTCGTTTTCAGTCCCGAAACATTGGCACGATGATGAGCGGCGGGATGGTCGATGACCCGTTCACGTACTTCCAGACGGACCTGGCAATCGACGGAATCGAAATTGAATCCGTGGGGGTTCGCAAGAAAGGGCTGTTCGGATCGGCGGACAGCGAACGGCCTTCGCTGAAAATCAGCTTCGATGAATTCAAGAAACAGGATCCTGTCGATGGGCTCAATCGCCTTACGCTGAACAACAACAAACAGGACTCGTCCCAGCTCAGCCAGTTTCTGTCATACCAGTTGTTCCGCAAAGCCGGAATTCACGCGCCTCGCAGTAACTTTGCACGAGTAACCGTCAACGGCCAGGATTTGGGAATCTATTCCCATGTGGAAAGCATCGACAAACCGTTCCTGAAAAAATCGTTTGGCGACAACTCGGGAAACCTGTACGAGGGAACACTGACCGACTTCCACCCAAAGACCATCGACAAGATCGAAATCAAAACCAACAACAAGGAAAACGACCGGTCAGAACTGAAACGGCTTACAGAAATCCTGGCGGCTGACGGAACATTGGATGTCAGTACGCTGAAAGAAGTTATCGATCTCGATTATTTTCTTCGATATTGGGCCATGGAAGGCATCCTTCGATTTTGGGACGGGTACGCCTCGAATCAAAACAATTTCTTTCTGTACGCCCACCCCGAGAATCAACGCGGATACTTTATTCCCTGGGGAGCCGACGGCTCGTTTTCCAAAGACGGTGGCCCGTTCGGAATGATGAACGGTGGACGCGGACCGACTTCGTTTTATGCCCACAGCATTTTATGCAACCGCCTGTACCACACCGACGGAATTCCGGAGCTTTATAAAGCCACTTCAATCAAACTCCTGGACGATGTCTGGATCGAAGGTGAACTGCTGGAGGAAATTGATCGGGCCGAAAAACTGGTCACTCCGTATCTGCACCGCAGTCAACGGGCAACTCCAAAGGCAATCGAAGACCTGCGTGAATTCATTCGCGGACGGCGCGACGTTGTATTGAAAGAACTGGAGGGGAGTCCATTTCAGGTTGATCCGGAACCACGCAAGCCGATGTACCAGGTTTCCGTCGGCCAAGTTTCCGGAACATTCGCGACCGCCTGGCAGGACCGCACGAATAATGGCCGACCAGAGGCTTCCAATGCGGAACTGAATCTGCAGATCGGTGGCGCGAACGTCGCTGTTAAAGACCTGACTGCAACCGTAACTGAGTTCCGCATGCCGCAATTTGGTTCACCCAACAATGGGAGGAATACTCCGGATACGTCATCTCCTGTCAGCCTCACAATCACCGGCAAAAATGTGGAAGACGGCGAGGTTTTCAGCGTGATGCTGTCCATCGCCAGCGATTCCTGGGAAAGAGCCGTAACCCAACGGGTTCCTGTTTTCGGCATAATGACCGAAGGCCGACAGTCCGGTTTTGGGTTCGGCGGTCCGCAAGGAAAATCACTGAACGGCGAACTCTGGCTTTCCAGTGCCGGCAATACTGCGGGAGAACAAGTCGCGGGACAATTCGACCTGAAAATTGTGGAAGTTCATGGCGGTTTTTTCAATCGCTAGAGGAATGGACAGCACCGGTTGGCTGGTGGAAGGAACCAGGTCCAATTGATCACAATTGCTGGGCACCCCCTCATGGGTATTTTTGAGATCGTGGCTTTAGCTTCCAGCCGAAGCATTTCTTGACTCTCCTTCGGCCAGTAGCCAAAGCCACTGATTTTTGAGCCGTGACGCGTGAACGGCCGGGATCGTCAACGCCGCCCGGTGCCTCACGGCACTCGGCTCACCCCCAAACTTGAATGTGGATGAAGCGCTAGGGGCCGGCCAAGGGTATTCCATGTTTCGTCAATTGTATTCCGTCCTTCGGGAAGAGGCGCAGATAGGTTGAGCGATGAAGTCCCAGTTTTTCGGTAAACATCTTTTTGCCGGATTTGTATTTGCATTCCCGGATGGCCTTAACAAGTTGCTGCATACAATCGAGCAGAAGTTCCTGGGCTTGTTGACTCTTCCCCTCTTCATTCCGGATTTGGGCAAGCAAACTCATTTCATCAGAACGGTAATAACTTTCCATACCCGCCCTGATCTTCACAAAAAAATGCGATGCAATTTCCTTTTGCCCGGCCTTGAATGCGGCACGTCCAAGTTTTCCGTAGCCAAGATTGTGATCCCAATGAGGCGTGAACAGTTCGATCAAACTGGAAATTCCTTCCGACCGACCGACGGAAACCAGAGCGTCGATGTACTCGTCAAATTTTTGGCCAAGCACACTGAACGAGTCGTAAACGTCTTCATCAACGGATGGGTTCGGTTTTTCGGCCATACTCAGAAATCGTTCATATACGTCAATCAATGTCGCCGCCGGTGACGTGCCATGGAGCTGGCTGAGTGCTTTGACGTACTCGTCGAAGTGCTGCTTCAAAACGGTGCTGTTTTGTGGATGTTGTTGATTCCTTTCAGCCTCTCCATTCTGTTCTCCGCAAAGAAACCCTTCGTAAGCGGCAATAATCTCCCGAGGTAATTTTTGAATACTCTCAACAACCAAATATTTTTTGCGTTCCGGTTGATTTTGAAAACCGAGCAGTTGTCGGCCCACGTGAATCTTCAGAATGGCAAATCCGGAACATCCTTCCGGCATGTCGGATTCTGGATACCAGGTGCTTCGGTTTCCATCCAGCACCACCCAACCTGGCTGGCTATCGAGGCTGGCCGAGGCCAAAGCGACCAGAGGTGTCGGATAATTCAGACTGGTTGAAATCTCTGCAACCCTTTCGATTGTTGGTGACTCCAGTTTGGCACCTTTCCACTGCCCCAACATTCCGGCGTACTCCGACTCGTCGGTCGCCTCAGCTTCGCTGATCAGTTCGGCATGTTCCATTTCCCAGTAACAATGAATTGCATAGACATCCTCTGGCGGCCGCTCGTACATTTTGTACGAGAAAAAACACCAGGTCATACCCCCCACCAACCCGCAATCAACATCGTCTTTTGCAAGACC
>JAYVKA010000343.1:0-6437 GCA_043768885.1 Planctomycetota bacterium | reverse complement strand
TTGAACAAGTGTTTGCAGCACCACTGAAATATCTCATGAATCAAACGAAACCTGCGTCAGAAACGATTTCCCTCGAAAATGTTCGCCAGGCCGCTGGCCGCATCGCTGGCCACGCCCATCGAACTCCCGTCATAACTAACCGTACGATCAACGAACTGGTCGGCCTGCAGATTTTTTTCAAGTGCGAAAACCTCCAGCGAACGGGCTCGTTCAAATTCCGCGGAGCCTGCAACGCTGTCGCCATGATGACTGCTGAAGAACTGAAACGAGGAGTCGTCACCCACTCGTCCGGCAATCACGCCGGTGCCATTGCCTGTGCTGCCCGCCAGTTTGGAACAACTGCCACGGTCGTGATGCCAGTCGGATCGAACGCTGTAAAAAAGGCGGCGGTGATCCATTACGGTGGCAACGTGGTCGAATGTGAAAACAATGAAGCGGCCCGCACCGCGACCGCAGACAGAATCGTGACCGAAACCGGTGCAAATCTGATTCCTCCATTTGACGATGCCCGCATCATCGCAGGGCAGGGGACGGCGGCCCTTGAGATATTGGACGAAGTGCCCGACCTCGATTGCATCATGGCTCCGGTTGGCGGCGGAGGCCTGTTGGCGGGAACCTGTATCGCGGCAAAAAAACTGCGCGCGGATATTCGTGTGTTCGCGGCTGAACCAGACGGTGCCAACGACGCCTGGCAATCGTTGCAAAAACAGGAACGGATTCCGCTTCAAACCGCCAGCACAATCGCCGACGGTTTGCGAACCAGCCTCGGACATTTGAATTGGCCCATCATCCAGTCCACCGTCGAGGATATCGTGACGGTTTCGGACGAAGAGATTGTGATTGCAATGAGACAATTCTGGATGTTTACCAAATTGATCATCGAACCCAGCTCGGCTGTTCCCCTGGCAGCACTTCGCAAATCGCCTTTCAAATCCATGGAGCCGCAAACCAAAGTCGGCATCATCCTCAGCGGTGGCAATGTCGATCTCGACAGACTCCCCTGGTAACAAACCCAGGTGTGACGAACTTCGCCATTTGTGAGCCGCGACGCGTGAGCGGCCGGGACAGAGTCGCTGCCCGGCGCCTGACGGCCCACGGCTTTCTCGCGCAACCCTTCGAATTGACTGGCAGACTGAAAGAAAGTAGCGAGGTCCAGCTAATCGCTGCGCATTCTGTAAAGAATCACCTTGAGCGCGATCGCCGCAGCGTCTTCGCGAACATAGCCCTCACAATGGCTGGCCGTGGAGTTTTCCATGGCACAACTCAAATCGAAAGGCGAAAACAGCAGGACCAATCGGCCATCGAGCGTGATTCCTTCCAGCTTCGGACTGGTTCGCTCCAGTCGCATTCCGCCCGTTGCTTTGGCGTCGGGGTGTTGCAGAACGACCGACTTCAATTCGTCTCCAAATCGCAAGTCCGTCCAAATCGGATGATCGGCCGGAACCGGTTCCATTTTCAGATTCGGAAAAACCGCGCCCATTTCGCGACGAAATGATTCGACGAAATCGGGTGACGAGCAAATCGAATCGGCAAACAGGAACCCACCGTTTTCGACGTAAGCCCGAATCGCCTGTCGTTGTTCGTCCTTCAGTGAAAATCTTCTGCGACCATGGGCAAACAACATCGTGTAGTCGCTCATTTGGTCAAAGTCAGGATCGACAAAGCGTTTTTTCGCATCAATCTGCAGTTTGGTCGAACTCGCAACCGATTCCTGCATGTTCTGCCACGCGCTAACCGCGTCGTCATCGCCTCCACCCAGTCGCAGCTTTGGAAAGACCAGTGCCCGGCTCTGCAGTGATTCGACGACTGAATTTCCAAGCTTCTCCAAATCCAGTTTTTCATTGAGTATGCGACCAGTCGCATAGGCCGCCACGTTGATCCCCAGTTTTCGCCGGTACTCGACTTCGGCCCGCACGTTGGGTGGGCAGTCCTTCAAAAGGGCTTCTCGATCCAGCTGCCAGTAACACGAAAGATTCTGGGGAACGTAAATCACCCCGGTTCGGCAACAGGCTTGTAGACCCTCAACAGTCCATCCTGTCGGAGGCTTGATTGGAAAATTCGCGTTCCAAACCGGGTGGTCGGGCGGCAAGACTTCCAGATTGCTTTCCGGAAAAAGTTCTTTCATCAAATCCCGAAACGATTTGTCAAACGGGACACTGTCTCCGCAACCGTCTCCCTGACACGCCTCGACAAACAGAAACTTTCCACTTTCAACATATCGTTTGAGAGCCTGCTTCTGCCGATCGTCCAGGCTCAAGGCTTCGCGCCCCGACATAAACAGAACGGGGCATTCCCGCAAATCGTTGACGTCCGCCGCTGAGGCATCGACCGTTTGCCAATTCAACGGCATACCCCAAGCCGACTCGACTTGACGGGACAAATAGTGAATCCCGGTTGGATGAAGAATATTCCCGGCGTCTGCGGTCAACGCATACTGTCCGAACAAAATCGGCCGCAGTCCTTTGGCCAAAAACAGCAGGGCGAACGAGGTACAAACTTCCGGCGAGCCTTCGGCATGATTTCCGTTGTTATTGACCCACGATCCATCCAGGTTCCTGGACGAAACCATTCGCGATGCACCTTCGCGATACCAGTCATGTTCGCCAAAAAAACGCTGGCCCGACATTCGCCCGGCACGTTCCATTCCGTAAAGGTAATAGTACAGACCCGCCTGGTCGGCACCCACTCGTTTTGGATTCAGATTGACGGAGAAATTCATTGCCATCCATGCCTGGGCTGACTTCAACATTGCATCCGTTTCATCACGCTGACAACAATTGACGCGCCCATCAACGAGGTAATGACCGGCTTTGGCCAGATTTTCGCGAATGATGATGAGCGAACTGATTCCCGCACAACTTGTCGAGCCTGTGGCCGGATGAGTATTGGACGAGTAGCCAAAACTGCCTTCACGGTTGTACATCTGTTGCCAATAGCCATAGCACTTTAGCCAAACATCGTCAGGAACTTCTATCCCGGCAATTGCGGCTTCGTGTAAAGCCAAAAGTCCGTATTGGGTGTTGGAAAAATCTCCGCCAATCCCGTGCGTTCCATAGCTCCATCCGCCGGAAGGTGACTGGTTGTCCAACAGCCACTGAACGTCCAGTTCCATTTGACGCCGATATCTTTGCCCGGCTTTTCCCGCAGCGGAAAAACACATGATCCGAAGCGCAATAACGTACGTCGATCGCTCAAGTTCCGCTGGACTCTGCGCCAACAAACGCAAAGCGTCCTGGAGCTCTCTGGAATCCGGGCTAACACCTGCATTCAACAACGCCAACGTCACCAGCGAATTGCCTGATCCCATTTGCGTATGCACATTGTCCCAGCCCCCCGTGTCCTTGTTTCGCCGTTTCAGCAAAAACTGCACGCCGTCATTGATTGCATCCTGAACGTCCTTGGCACGCAGATCGTCCGGCTGAATTCTTTGGGCAGAGGCAGTATTCCCGGCCGCAATTCCCAATATCAGGACAATTGCAAGAACGACTAGCGATAACACTTTCGAACAACCATTTCCTACAAACGATCGGTGACTGATTCCAAATTTCATTCCGTTTTCCAATACGATCCCGATTTTTCACGTTCAGCCACCATCGAACCGATGCGCAGGCCGCCCGTCGACTCTTGCAATTCGATAGGTCCCGTCCCAAAAGACTTCCCCTTCCTCCATCGTCGCCATGGTCCACGCGAAACGATAGAATCCGGTTCCGGCAATTTCCATTATACTGCCTGTTTCGCTGGTCGGGCCACCAACAACTTTCACTGAAAGGAAGCGCGTGTCGGGAAAATCACGCAACCTTGGCGACGTTTTGCAGGAGTTCAGCACCCACCGAAAGCTGGTCGAAGAAGAACTGCATAAGGTCATCATTGGTCAACACGAAGTCATCGAGCAACTCCTGGCTGCCGTCTTTACGCGCGGTCATTGCCTGCTGGAAGGCGTTCCTGGCCTCGCAAAGACACTGATGGTCAGCACGATCGCCCGAATCATGGACGTCACTTTCAAGCGAATCCAGTTTACGCCGGACCTGATGCCCAGCGACATCACCGGCACTCACGTCCTGGACGAAGACGACTCCGGCAAGCGAAGTTTCCGTTTTGTCGAAGGTCCGGTCTTTGCCAACATCCTGCTGGCCGACGAAATTAACCGAACGCCGCCCAAAACCCAATCCGCTTTGCTCCAGGCAATGCAGGAACGCGAGGTCACGGTCGGACGCGAAACCTGGCAACTGCCCAATCCGTTCTTTACGATCGCGACCCAGAACCCGATCGAGCAGGAAGGAACCTATCCGCTCCCCGAAGCACAGCTGGACCGCTTCATGTTCAATATCAAAGTCGGCTATCCAACGTCCGACGAAGAAGAACAAATTCTCACTGTCACCAGCAGCGGCGAAGTTCCGGAGATCCGAAAAATCCTCAGCAGCAAAGCCATCATCAATCTGCAAAAACTTGTTCACAGCGTCGTCGTTACCGAATACATCGTCAAATACGTGGCGACCCTGGTTCGAGCAACCCGACCCGCCGACAAGACCGCCCCGGAAATGGTTCGCGAAATGGTCGATTGGGGTGCCGGTCCCCGTGCGGGACAGTTTTTGATCTCGGGCGGAAAGGCGATTGCGGCGATGGACGGCCGATTCACCGTCTCTGTCGAAGACATTCGCAAGGTTGCGGTTCCCGTTCTCCGTCACCGGATCAGCACCAATTTCCAGGCCCAGGCCAACGGAGTCACTTCCGAAACGATCATCGCACACCTGATCGAAAAAATTCCCGAACCGCAGATTCCAAAGTTCACCAAATAGCCCGACAATCACACGGACCCTGGACTGTTTCGCCCGATGCTGGTCGAAGAATACCTCAAACCCGAAGTCATCCACCAAATCAAACGGCTGGACCTGCGCGCCAAATTTGTAGCGAGCGGGTTCCTGCACGGACTGCACGCCAGCCCGACCCACGGATTCAGCGTTCAGTTCAGCGAACACCGGCGCTACACACCAGGCGACGATCCGCGAGCACTCGACTGGCGGGTCTATGCCCGTACCGACAAGTATTACATTCGCCGATACGAAGCGGAAACAAACTTGAACGGCTACCTCGTGGTCGATCTTAGCCGCAGCATGGATTACACGCATCGCCAGGACATGACCAAGTTCGACTATTCGGTTTGCCTGGCAGCGGCCCTGGCCTGGTTGATGCTTTCCCAGCAGGATCCGGTTGGACTGGTCACATTCAGCGACCGTATCCGGGAAAGCGTTGCGCCTCGCAGCCGCCGAACGCAACTGGCCAACGTCCTTTCGATCTTGTCCCAGGCCAAACCGGAAGGAAAAACCGACCTCGCCGGCAGCATGAACCAGCTGGCCGCCATGTTGCGGCAGCGAAGTCTGATCATGTTGTTTTCCGACCTGATGGTTCCCAACTCCGACGTCGTCGATTCGCTCCTTCGAATTTCCGGCGCCGGTCACGACATCATCGTTTTCCATATCCTGGACGAAGCCGAAGTCAACTTTCCGTTCACGGGCCAATGCCGTTTTACCGACACCGAGTCGGACCAAACGATTACAGCCGATGCGATTGGTGTTCGCAATTCCTATCTGGAAGCATTGAACAACTGGCGTGAACTGTCGACACGTTTTCGCCAAAACCGGATCGACTACGTCCCTCTCGACACCAGCCAACAATTCGACCGGGCCCTAACCGAATACCTCCACTCCCGCCGCTCCCGTCTGTAATTCTAACCGACCGGCTTGGCTTCCGTTCCCCTATCCCCATTCCTCTTTTTGACTCCCAGCTTTAACAGGTTTCGCGAAAATCGCCGATCGGAACTTTGTACCGCGGCCGATCGTCCAGTCTGTGGACAGTTCCCCGAATTCACTTTTTGAGGCTTTGGCACAGATGAAACACCACGGCAGCACCGGAATCCTGGCCACACTCTTGTTGTCTCTCTTTTTTGCAGGCGGCTGTGAAGCCCGACAGGAATCGGTGGGCAGATCCGGGGCTGGTGCTGCTGCAACGCACCGAAGCAGTATCGACGCCGCGATGATGCCAGAGCGGGCCAGTGTTTCCGACGAAGACTACGCTGAGTATGTTTTGAAACTGCAGCAGAAACTGGCCGATCAGGGGTATACGGTTCGATTGGAGAAGCCGTTCGTCGTTGTTGGCAATGAAGACGCCGACACGGTTCAGAAACGGTGCGAGCAAACCATTCGCTGGGCGGTGACGCGGTTGAAGAAGCAGTACTTTCCCAATGACCCTGATCACATTATCGAAATCTGGTTGTTCGGTGACAAGGAAACTTATGACAAGGGATGTGAGGCACTGATCGGGCGGGCACCGACGACTCCGTTTGGTTTTTACTCGGCATCGGAAAAGAAACTGATCATGAACATAGCCACCGGAGGCGGGACGCTCGTTCATGAAATCGTTCACCCCTTTATGGCAGCCAA
>JAYVKA010000342.1:0-3749 GCA_043768885.1 Planctomycetota bacterium | reverse complement strand
ACGACATGCCCGCGTTGGGGATTGCGGAAGTGCACTTTGCGCTGGTGCAAATGCGGATGATGCACCATGATCGACTGGATCTGGTTGCCGAGGTCTTCGAAGACGATTTCTGGATTGGACATGAGTTCGGCTCGCTGCGCGGAACTTTCGGACAACAGCTTTGACACGCAGCGGAAACATGCCCCAGACTTTGGTGAATATCGGCCAATTGACCCATGTTAGTCCACGATTCGGCAAACCCTGGCTGATTGGAACGATCGTTCCGGATGGTTGGTGCTGGCGTTTGGCGAATAACCCGGTCGGGATTACTGATGGCCTGTTCCCCCCAATGAACCGTTCAAAAGCCTGGCAAGCCTGTTCCCATCGGCGGCAATGTAATCTGTCGAACCGAACTGATGTGGTCGTGCGCCAGAATCCGAGCGACTGCCTCATCCGGCGCGGAACCGTCCAGATTCAAAACGCCAATGGCGTCGCCACCTGGGGAACTGGCCGTTCGGCCGACGGCCATTTGTGCGATGTTGACTTGATAAGTTGCCAACAATTGCCCAACAAATCCGACGATGCCTGGAACATCCTTGTGCCGGAAGATCAACAGGTTTCCGTCGAGAAACGTTTCCATCTGGAATTTGTGCAGCCGAACCAGTCGCGGCATGTTCTTTCCGAACAATGTTCCGGCGGCTGAATGTTCCGGGCCATCGCCTCGCGTGATCACCGAGACAAGACTGCTGAAGGTGCCGTGCTCGTCACGCGATTCGCGGTTGATTGCAATGCCCCGTTCGCGACAAAGTGCCTCGGCGTTAATAAAGTTGACGCCGTCCAAAACGTTCTGCAACAAACCAGTGCAAAATGCGTTCGAAAGCAAACGTGTATCTTCGCCGGCCAGTTCACCTGCAAATTCCAAATCACATTGACTGATCGGCCCTGAATGCCACTGGGACATCAACATCCCCAGCCGGAAACACAAATTCAGTTGCCCACCGAGTCGCCTTAACGTTGCAACATCCACCGGAGCTGTGTTCACCGCGTGACGAATCTCTCCGGTCTTGAGGAAACTGGTTAGCAGTTCGACGGCCTCGGTTGCGACTTGAGTTTGAGCCTCTTCTGTACTCGCACCGAGGTGCGGGGTGGCGACAACTCCAGGCATTTGGAAAAGCGGGCTGTCGGTGCAAGGCTCGTTGGCGTAAACATCGAGAGCCACGCCAGCGATCTTGCCCGAGTTCAGTCCTTCAATCATGGCAGCTTCGTCGTAGATTCCGCCCCTCGCACAATTGATCAATCGCAATCCTGGCTTGATTAGCGACAAGCGTTCCGTGTTGATCAAACCAGTCGTTTCTGGAGTCAACGGAGTGTGAACCGTCAGATAATCAACTTTTTGAAGCAACTCGGCGAAATCATCAGTAACGGGAATTCCCAAATCGGTGGCCCGGTCTCTGGGCAGAAACGGATCGTAGCCGATGACTTTCATCTCGAAAGCCGCACAGCGTACGGCGACCGCCTGGCCAATCCTTCCGAGGCCGACAATGCCGATCGTTTTGCCACGAAGTTCCGTTCCGGAAAAACTTTTGCGATCCCATTTCCCGGCTTTCAACGATTCGTGAGCCGGAGCAATGTTGCGTGACAACGCCAGGATCATCGCCATCGTGTGCTCGGCGGTGCTGACCGTGTTTCCGGCTGGCGTGTTCATCACGATGATGCCCTGCCGCGTGGCCGCGTCCTTGTCGATGTTGTCGGTCCCAACACCGGCTCGAACGATCGCTTTCAGCCGGGTGTTTCCCCGCAGGGAGTCCGCCGTAATCTTCACTCCGCTTCGGCAAATCGCCCCGTCAGCTTCGCAAAGGGCCGCACGAAGCTCATCGCCTTTGAGCCCGGTTTTGACAAGGAAGGTAATTCCGTCAGCTTTTTTCAGCAGATCCAGTCCGTCGGAACTCAGATCATCCAGAACAATTATGTGGGGCATTATCCAACTGTGAATTCTGATGAATGCAAGAAGAAAAAGGGGGCGGCAGGCGCAACCAGTTGAGGAAAATAATCGGCTCTCATACAAATCTAAATGAGGGGCGATTTGTGCAAAAGGGACCCGTGTCGAACTGGCCCACTGAAGAAAAGGCGGCTTCCGGTTTTGGTTTCGGAGTTGCCATTCGATTTGGGAAAATCGCGCATAAAGGGATGCGTCTTTTGCCGGAATCAGGACATCAACGAACAGGAGCGTTATCGGTAAGCAGGATTGCCCAAAGGTCCCGTGTTGGGCTGTGCAGGGCCCGTGTTTCCAGCCAGTCTGGCCTGGATTTCGTTAATTCTCGCCGCGACGTCCAGTTGGCGATTGTCCAACTGATACGAACGGGAGTAATTGTCCAGCGCCATCGCCAATTGCCCTTGGCGTTCACGAACATGGCCCATCGCCTTGAGCACTCGCGGGTTGTTGGTGTCGATTCGCATTGCGTCAGCGAGGTAGTCTGATGCGCGATTCACGTCGCCATATTCCTGATGCAGTCGCGCCAGTTCAACCAGCGGGTCGGATAGGCCGGGTTGGCGGCTTTTCCAGGTTTGCAATAAGTCAAAGGCGAATCTTTCGCGCCCCGTTTCAACCAAAAGTGCCGCCAGTGCGCGATGGGCATCGGCATGTTTATCATCGATCGAGATGGCTTGGCGGAAGAGCGTTTCCGACTGGTCAATCCAGGCCCGGTTGTTGCCCTGTTTGCCAAGTGCGTAATACGTCGCGCCCAAATTGTACCAGGCGTCGGCATTGCGATTGTCACGGGCAAGTGCCGTTTGAAATTCATTGATCGCGCGCGAAGTCTGGCCGGATTCGAACAGGCTGGTTCCCGTTACGTTGTGTTTGCGGGCTGCCAGCGAACACCCGGTGGAAAGTGATACCCCGAGTGCGGCCACACATAGTCCAACAATAATCTGATTTTTGTCCATCGGCAGAAGACTCCGTTCTTCTGGCTGGGAAACGACCGGCCGGAAAACTGAAATAAAAAGCAAAATTTTCTATAGAATCTGCCGAACCGTACCGAAACCGCTTTTCGGCTGCAAGCTCGAATTGGACAGCCAGCAATGAAGGCTTGTAATTACGTGCTGGCAGTCAATGAAAAAAGCCTGGAGGTATCCAGGCTTTGTGTTGAATTCGTCGGCTCAATTCGGCTGGCCAGGCTCAGACTTCGATGGATGCGCCGGAAAGGCTGCTGTCATCGCATTCCAGTGACGGCATTCCGACACTGCTGATTTCGTTGGCACAGGCTACTTTGCGATAACCCATCGCAGTCAGGACTTCCAGGATTTCGCTGCAGGTAGGAAACATGCGGCCACTCCGCTGCTTGTAATCGTCCATCGCCTGCATAAATTCAATTTCTGGTTCCGTGTAGTCGCGTTCACAGGTCGTTGGATCAATCTGGCGACGCCGACTGGATTTGCGACGCTCAATGCCAACGGATGATTTTGTAACTCGGCGATCCTCAGCCGCGCGGGTTCCTGATTCATCGAGATTTACAAGTTCGGTTTTTGAAGGCGACTTTTTCGCAGGCATCGTAATTTCCAATTTGCAGGAATGGATTGTCTTCAGGCACTGGCCCGGGCTAGGTGCGTGGAAAGATAAGCCAATCTGGCAAAATGGAGAGGATATTCCTTTTGAAAATGGAGCGAATTGACCAGACCGTTCCGGTTGGGCCGATTTTTACGGGCGGCAAGAGAGCAATTGAAGCTTCAGATTCGAAATCGACCGGTCAGCAAATACCGATAGCCCGAAGAGA
>JAYVKA010000341.1:0-7272 GCA_043768885.1 Planctomycetota bacterium | reverse complement strand
GGAATCTGATTCATGTTGTCCGGAATTTTTTCAGCTGATCTGTTGAACATGTTGGTGGCCCAGGCGACGGTCGCAAGCGACGATCCGTGGTACATCACTTTTCTTCCATTGATTGCGCTCGTTGCCGCTTTCGCACTCAGTTTCCTTGCCGGAAGCTGGCTTGCCAAGTCGTTGCGGTTGCCGGATTACGGCCCGAGGCTGTCGATTATTTTTGCCTCCATTGCCTGTTCAGTTTTGATTATCGCCACAACCTGGCCACCCCGGTTCGGCGTCGATTTGCGTGGCGGGATTAACTATGTCGGTCAATTGGATCTCGCTGCCTTTTCCAGCGATGACGATGCGTTTACCGGGCGCAAGCCACCGGAAGCAGCGGACATTATTCCCAACCTGAGAATTCGCGTTGACCCGTCGGGCACCCGTGAGATTATCATTCGCCCATTGGGCAAAGATAAAATCGAAGTCATTATGCCCCAGGTGGATGAGGCTGAGGCGGACGCGATCTGGAACCGGCTGGCGCAAACGGGGCACCTGTTGTTTCGAATTGTCGCCGACCAAAAATTCCACAGCCGGGAAATGAACCTTGCCGTTGAGCAAGCGACCGCCGGAAACCGCAGCCGAAGCGTTTCAGCCAGCGGAAGCGACGGACAAAATGCGACGTTGGCGCGCTGGTTCGATCTGGCACGGGAAAACATCGAGGGGGAACCAGACCCGAATGGGGTACTCCCAATCAAGTTTGTGCCGGGTGCAAACAATTTGGTTCGAAACCGCGAAACCGGCCAGATCATTGACATGAACCAGGTGCCGTTTGGCAATGGCGAACCCGGAGTGGTCTTTGCGAATTGGCTCAAAGCGAACGAGATTCGGTCACCCCAGATCTTGATGATCGAGCCTCGCAGTGAACGTACAGACGTCGAAGGTGAACATCTTTCGAACGTAATGGACACATTTGACGAGCGTGGTCGGCCCTGTATTACTTTTGGGTTGACCACCGAGGGTGCCAAAAGAATGGGTGCCCTGACAACCGAATTCAAACCACGTGGCAACGACCAGTTTGGACTGGGGATTGTATTGGATGATGCCTTGCATTCGGCCCCGTCGATTGAAGAGCCGATTTTTGGCAGTGGCCGAATCACGGGCAGTTTTACCCGCCAGGAAGTCCAGGATTTGCGGATCAATCTTGAGGCTGGAAAAATTTCGGTGGCACTGGTCAAGACTCCCATCAGCAAGCAGTACCTTGAATCGACTCTCGGAACGGAGCTAAAGAACCAGGGATTGTTCGCGATTGGAGTTTCGCTGGCAGTGGTTCTGGTGTTCATGCTGTTTTACTATCGGGCCTTTGCCGGTTCGGTATCCTGTATTGCCCTGATCCTAAACCTCGTTTTGACGCTGGCGTTCGTAATGGCGATCAAGCAACCCTTGACGCTGACCGGCCTGGCGGGACTTGTTTTGACAATCGGAATGAGTGTTGACGCCAACGTGCTGATTTTTGAAAGGATTCGGGAAGAGCTCGAACGTGGTTCCTCGTTGCGGATTGCCATCAACAATGGCTTTGAGCGTGCATTCGGCACCATTGTAGACTCCAACCTGACGACTTTGTTGTCTGCGATTGTGTTGTACGTACTGGGTACTGACCAGATCAAGGGTTTTTCGGTAACTCTGATTGTTGGCATTTTGACTGGCATGTTTACGGCAGTTTTTGTCTCGAGAACGATTTTTGATTTGGCGGAGAAACGTCATTGGGTGACAAAACTGTCCATGCTCAAAATGTTCCCGGCCCGTGACTTTAATTTTATGGGCGTGTTTCGTGTGGCTGCTACCGGCTCGATCCTGCTGATCGTGGTAGGCCTCGTCGCGCTTTATTCACTTGGATCTGGGGTGCTGGATATCGACCTTCGTGGTGGATCAACGGCCCAAATTGTTTTCAACCAGCAGATTTCCAGGGCTGATGTTGAGAATGCGTTGGCTTCCAGCGCGATCAGGCACAATGATGAGCCAGTCGATTTTATTGTCTCCGAAATGCGGAATGATGACGGTAGCACTGGACGCGAATTTAAAATCGACAGCAGTATCCCCAGTTACGATGAGACTCAGGGAGAACGCTGGGAGGAACTGGAGGAAGTCTTGTCGAAGGTTTTTGCAGGAAAACTGCGGCAACGAAATGTCTCGTTTGATCCAGCGCAGATCATCGTGACGCCCAAGCCTTCTCGCACGTCAGGATTGGATACTGGCGATTTGGGTGCGATCTTGAATCGTGACCAACCCTATTTGGCACGGGTTTCCGGGCCCGCGATTGGTGGAGGCTTGTTGAGAATCCAGGATCAGGACCCGGCAATTCAGAACAAACAGGGGGGAGTTGCAGGTGGTCAGGGGACGGCAGCCGAAAATCAGAAAGCTGATGCCGGTGCCGTTGGCGAGGCCCCAAAAGCCGGACAGGAAACCGTGGCAGAAGGGGCACCCGTTACACAAGCCGAGGGTACCACTCCGGCAGTTCCTGCCGAAATTCATGGGCAAATGTATGTTGCGGAATTTACACTTGGATTCGATGATCCGATTTCTGCCAAGTCGATCGTCACACAACTGGTGGAAGTTTCTCAAACGGCGGACCGTTTGATCGAAGAATCGCAATTCAGTTTGGCTCCGGTTGGCATCAATTCAGACGAGTTGACTGAAAACATTCACAGCAAGGAATGGCGGGTAACGATGGAGACGGCCGACAAAGACGATGCCGCAAGGGTCCTTGAAGCATGGTCGGCGGATTTCAACAAGCTGACCTATTTCAAGACGTCCAGCGGAGTTGGCTCGCAGATTGCCGCGAGCATGCAAGTGAAGGCCTTTGCGGCATTTTTGGCCAGCCTGCTTGGTATTATCGCCTATATTTGGGTGCGATTTCAGAACATTGCGTTTGGAATCGCGGCCGTTGTTGCCCTGATCCATGACGTATTAATCGTGTTGGGAGCGATCGCGATCAGCCACTACGTGGCCGGTGCCATGGGCTTCCTGATGATCGACAAATTCAAGATTAGTTTGCAGATCATCGCGGCGCTGTTGACCGTGATTGGTTATTCACTGAATGATACGATCGTAATCTTTGACCGGATCCGTGAGGTTCGTGGCAAACGTATCGAGTTGAATGGAGAAATGATTAACAAGAGCGTTTCGCAAACCCTCAGCCGTACGATTTTGACTTCATTTACTACGCTGTTTGTGGTTGTGGTGTTGTTTTTCTTTGGGGGCCCGGCCGTTCACGGATTTGCTTTTTCACTGGTGGTAGGCGTCACGGTGGGTACCTACAGTTCGATTTATGTCGCTGCACCGATATTGGTTTGGTTGATGAACAGGTTTGGTTTGAACGCCGAAATGAATGCAGAACTGGCTGCTGCCAAAAGCTAGTTGCCGGAAAGTTTGCCAGGTTTGTGTCTGAAAAACAAAAGACCGGTCCGAATGGGCCGGTCTTTTTCGTGGAATTACTGGCCCAGGCCTGCCGGGACAAGCCAATATTCAACTCGTCTGCTTGCCCGAAAATATTGCCAGACCGGAAAAAACCGCAATTCGTTTTGGCAATTCGACCCAAAATTCGGTTTCCAGCGTACAGTCTCCACCCAAATCGCCCGGACCGGGTGCAATACTGGTGTCAGCCGGGAATTGAGGTTGAAAGTAGTGGATCATGTTAAAGCTCCAGGCCACACAGGATCTTTAGCAAGATCCACTACCCACAATCAGCCAATTACAAGCCACATGGATGGACGGTTCCGACGTTCGGTGGAAATCGACAAACGACAGAAAAGATCATGGGCCAGAGAAAATACAACAAAGGTGCACTTCAAATCGCGGTTGGGGCTGCGTGCCTCGCCGGAGCGTGGTACTACGGCCAGGTTTCTTCCGCCAAAAACAGCCCGGATTTGAAAGCCGAGCGACCTCCGTTGAAGGCCGAGGATCTGGTCTGGAACGATTATGCACAATCACCGCCACCACTTGCCTCAGGCTCAGTCGCAAATCTGGCCGAGCACATGAACGCGGTCCCCGAGTTGGCAAAGGGCTTCAACTCAGGTTCCAGCACGCAATCATCCGGAACTCCTCCGTCAGGCCAGGGCCCGATGATTGTCGAGCCTGACTTTTCCGAAATGGAACGGACCTACGAGCAAGGCCAGGCGGGCAGCCAGCTGGCGAGCATTTCCCGAAATCCAAACGCGGTGCCTCACAATCAACTCCAAAGGCAATTCCCGGAGCCATCGATCAATACCAACTTGCGGGACGATCACGTACCTGAATTGGCTCCAACTGGCGTTGGCGATTTCCGGATTGGCGTGGCAAACGGTTCGGGCAATGGAGAAATCTCGGTGCTCGCGAAACCCGCTTTGCCAAATTCGAACGATACCGGACCATCGGGTATGGCTCCGATTAGTGCTCGTGGGTCATCGCAAATCGAAGTGAATTCTGGCGGGTTCCGAATGCATGTTGTGCGGGCAGGGGAAACACTTCAATCGCTTTCACGGGAGTATTTTGGTAGCCCCGACTACTATCTCGACATCTATGTCGCCAACCAGGACGTGTTGACCAGCCCGGCAGCAGTCCGCAACGGAATGTCGTTACGAATTCCGTTGAACGACAACCAATAATTACGACTTTGTTGTTCGTCGAAATCTTTGGTACTTTCGCGTCAACATCGCTGAATGGCAACTTTGGCATCTGGTTTCAGCCATTAATGCGACAAATCCCCAGAAAAAAACGGCGTTTTGGCAAGTTCCAGGTTGAACGGCACGGATAAGTACGCGACAATTGATGGACGTGACGGAACAAGTCGTTGATCTTCCATTATTGAGGCTGTTGAAGCCCTGGCTCATTCCTGGAGATCGTAAATCGCACTTCGAAATCCGTTGCGGGGAACAGGAACGGAACCGGGACAGAAATTCAACGAGGCCCGAAATGTTGACAGCAGTTCGCAGGTGGTGGCAAGTAAAGTCCGGCAGGGTCGATACACCAGTCGTAATGGATGTTCCGTGGTGGATTGTCAGTCTGGTTTTGCACGTCACGGTTCTGGTCGCTTTGGCGAAAATACTTTTGCCCGCTGAGCACGACAAAAACATTCGTCTGGTTGCCGACACCGAAGATACGGTAAACCTGGATGTGGTTGAGCCTGAAGTTCGATTCGATGAAATCAAGCCGTTGTCGATCGGCGAGAACGCACTGGACGATATCCAGTTCAGCGAAACAGCGGTCGCACTCCTGGAAATGGAGCGTGAGGACTTCCTCGAAAACATCCAGCCCCAATCGGACATCGGCGAGTTGATGTTGGAGGAATCGTTCGAATTGGCCAATGCTGATCGAATATCGACGGTGCCCGTGAAAGGCTCTGTCGGAAATTCGGTCGCTTCTGCCTCGGGTGCCGTTGATCGCATCACTGAAGAAATCATTCTTTCGATGGAACAGCGCGACACAATGGTCGTTTGGTTGTTTGACCGATCGCCGAGCATGATGGAGCAACGGACAGAGATTGCCGAAAGACTGGAAAAAATTTACGCGGAACTGGACAAGCTGGCGAGTTTTGGTTCGGCGAATGCAAAATCCAAAGACCAGCGTCCGTTGCTGACGCAAGTCTACGCGTTCGGCCAGGACTTTGACCGGATGCTAAAGGAGCCAAGCGATGACTTTGCAGAAATCCGGGCGGCCTTCGACAGTATCACTCGTGACGACTCCGGCACGGAGTACGTCTTTTCCGCGATCCTCCAAACGGTCAATGATTTCAAGGCTTTGCGGAAAGTAAACCGCCTGACTGGCGATCGCGAACGAAACGTGATGATCATCGTTGTGTCGGACGAAGCGGGCGATGACTCGGCCCGATTGGACGAGTGCATTCAAAAATGCAACCAAAACGAATTCCCGGTATACGTGGTTGGCGTGCCAGCTCCGTTTGGCCGCGCCGAAACGCGGGTGAAATGGGTTGACCCCGATCCGAATTACGACCAGTCTCCACAATGGGCGGTTGTTTCCCAGGGGCCGGAAACAATTATGCCGGAACGGCTGCACCTGGAATTCTTTACGGACAATTTCCAAGACTACGATGAGATCGATTCGGGATTCGGACCGTTTGGTCTGACGCGGCTTTGCTACGAGACTGGCGGGATTTATTTCGCCGTGCATCCCAATCGGAAAACGGACCGTGCAGTTCGCATGGGAGAGACGGCGGATTACTCGGCCTATTTGCGGTACTTTTTCGATCCCGATGTGATGAAGCGTTACAAACCGGACTACGTTTCGTTCCAGACTTATTCGCAACGGGCAAGCTCGAATGTCTGTCGCCAGGCACTGGTCCAGGCAGCCCAGCTTTCAACGGTAGCAGCGATGGAAAGTCCGGCTCGCCGTTTTACCCGCTTCGAGGAAGCCCAGTTTGTGACGCAAGTCAGTCAAGCCCAGCGTGCCGCGGCGATTTTGGAGCCGCAGATCGAGCAGCTGTACCAGATTCTGCGCACGGGCGAGGATGATCGTTCCCGCGAACTTTCTCCGCGATGGACTGCCGGCTACGACTTGGCGTACGGCCGGGTGCTGGCGGCAAAAGTACGCGTCGAGTCGTACAACGCAATGTTGGCGATGATCAAGACCAGTCTGAAATTCGAAGACGAGAAAAACAATACGTGGGTGTTGCAACCGGCCGCTTCGATTGAAACAGGAAGTGCGGCGGCGAAAATGGCAGAGAAAGCGACCGAACTGTTGCAGCGGGTGGTCGATGATCATCCGGGTACGCCATGGGCGATGTTGGCCGAAAAAGAACTGGAGATTTCAATTGGCTGGAAGTGGACCGAAACATTTACCGAGCCGCCCCGTCCACCAGAAGAACGGCCCAACGCAAACAATAACAACAACACACCGGCTCCCCCCCAGCCGATGGAAAACGCAATGCCAAAACCCCGACGTGCTCCTCCGAAGTTGTAGGGTTTTGTATTTGGGTGTTGAATTGCGCGACAATACCAGCCCTAAACGCAGGTTTTGAAGTTGCTCACCTGCATTTATCCCGGAGGGATTTTCAACAATTAGCCGGTGATAAGCGAAACGCCATCACCGACAATAGACAACAGGTAATCTGATATCCCGAAGGGATTACAGCAACTGCTGTCATCCCTTCAGGATGAAGGAATTCAGGTGCCCGTTTTCCGGTGGTCTTCGCTTCGCTCGACCACCGGCTAATTGCTAGAATGCCTCCGGCATGAAAGAGTGTGCAACTTCATTAATCGCCGGCGAGTGAATTCGGTAACTGGCCAGGAAATGCACTCGCTTGGG
>JAYVKA010000340.1:0-11668 GCA_043768885.1 Planctomycetota bacterium | reverse complement strand
TTGCGCAGCGACGAGGGATTTTAGTCGCTCCAGTTGTTGGGACGAAAATCCGCTCTGGGTTTCGGCTGTGGCCAAAGCCAATTTTCCGTTTCGCAATTGCCATGAGCCCGGGCCGTGAATTTTTTCCAACAGCACCAAAGTCTGTTTCCAGTAATTGACCGCTTCCGGAAAACGGAATTCTGTTTCGGCCGTCGATGCCTGATTGTACAACTGTTGCAGTTGCTTGATGGCTGCTTCGGCTTCCGGCGAAGGGGCCACGGTTTTGGCGGAAGGTAAAGGTGTCGATGCGGACTGAACGGCCGCAGGTGGTTGCGGCTTTTCCGGAGTTTGCTGTTGGGCAACAGGAGTAGCATCGGTGCTGCAACCGGCGACAATAACCAGGCCGACCAACAGCGACAACATCCACGATTCCATTCGCAGCGTCATGACATTACTCCCATTTCACAACTGGAAAACAGGCTCGCCTACAAAAGGTCTGGGCCTGGCGGGAGTCTTGCAAAAATGGCGGCGAAAACCAACGTCAGTTTCCCAACCTTGCACCTGGCCATTTGAGCCAGGCTGCGCAGGTTGTCATTGTCTGATGGAGCACTTTACGGAGTTCAGGCCGATTGGCGGCCGGTTCGAATCGAATGCCAGGTATCGTCCTGATCTGCTGGCAACGAAATGCTCTCGCCAACTTTCTCGTCGCGATAAATCATTTGAGTCCGCAACGGCCGCGACTGGTAAATATCCCGTTCGATTTGCGACAACTCGTATTCCAGTTCCGAATCGAACTCTTCGGTGTTTCGTGTCACCGATGGCGCCTTTTTCAGGACAACAGGTTCAACGGTCATGACTGGAGTTGGCGTTGGAATCAAAACTGGAACCGGAGCGGCGATCGTTTCCACGAAGTCCGTGCTCCAGGGAACCGGCTTGGCTTGATGCTCCAGCACGTCCCGATGGTGCGGCAGCACACGCACGTCTGCACCAAGATTGTGAAACAGGTCCCGCATGTGATCATGGCAGGTGAACATCAGGATTTGGTATCCGTTCCGGGCGAAATCCATCAGCACTTTGGCTGCATGAAGCGAACGGGCCGCGTCGAAGTTCACCAGAATGTCGTCAAGGATCAACGGCAAAACGGCTCCACGACGGGCATAGACCCCGATCAGTGCCAAACGCAGACTCAGGTAAACCGCCTCTCGCGTACCCCGGCTGAGTTTATCGACGGTGATCGTCTCTTCAGCGCCGTGATCGACCAACAACTCCTCGCCAGTCATGCGAGTCCAAATTCGCTTGTACCGCCCGTCGGTCAATTGTTCGAGATATCCCGACGCTTCACGCAGTGTTTCCGGCTGCCGTTTGGATTCGTAACCTTCGCGAATTGCCTCCAGCATTTGCGATGTCGTTGCCAGAACCTGCCATTGGCGGTGAAGGTCATCGATTTCCTGCTCAACACAATTCAGTTCCAGCAATGTCAAGTCAAGCTTGTTGTCCTCGCCCAGCGACTTGATTTCCTGGACAAACTCGCCCCGTTGCTGGAGTAGTTTGGCATGTTCCTTCCGAACGGACTCGATCTCGGCTCCGGTCGCCTCCCAATTCTTCTCCAGTCCGGAATGGCTCATTGCTTCCAGCAAAGGCCGAACATCCTTTTCCGAAACGTTTTTACCAAGTGCGGCAGAAATCTGTTCACTCAACTGAACGCGTTGCGATTTCAGACTGTCCCGCTGGGCGTGTTTCAAATCAAACTGTCGGTACTCGTCCTCCGACGTCACGCCAACGGCCGACAACAGTTTTGTGTGCTGGCCCAGAAGCGAATCCAGGTCGCGGGAGGCCTTGGCCTGGATCTTCTGCAACTTCTTGTAATGCAACCGCATGTCTTTTCTGGCCACCATTTGGCGGCGCTGGTCGCTCAATGCCGATTTCAACAGCGTCAAGGCTTCGAGCGGCCGTTTTTTCGAAATGGTGATTTGCAAGCCGGTCTCCCGGGCAAGTTCCTCGATCCGTACCGCAACGTCGGCCAGTTCCTTTTCACGCAGGCCCAGTTCGCCACGCATACTTTCCAGCCGGACGTTGTAGGACGAAATGCGACCCGAACGCTGGCTGATTTCACGCACCTGGGCCGGTGCCAGAGTCTCCGGCAATCCGATCGCACGCAATCCGGCCTGCCATTTCTTCTCGCATGCTTCCAGTTCCCGTTCCTGGCTGGAAATTTGACGGCGGATTTCTTCCAGTCGCATGCGAGCGGATTTCGTCCGGTTTTCCATCGGCATCAGTTCTTCCAGCCGATTCAAGCGATGTTCTGCGTCCTTGAGATTCAAGTCCCACTGACCGGCGAACTCAGGCAAAAGACGATCGATTTCTTCACGTTCCGTCTTCGCACGCTTCAGTTGTTGGCGAACCATCTCCATTTGATGCCGGAAGTCTTCCAGGTTTTCGCGGGCAACCCGTTCCCAGTGATACTTCACTGCCAGCGAGATCAGCCCGAAGACTGTGCCCATCAGCATCATGGTGAAACCGACGTTCTGGGCGGTTTCCGCGGCAACTGCCAATCCAGTCCGGGTCAACAACGTTGGCCAAATCGTTCCAAACATGCCGGTCATCGCCATCATCGATCCGATGACGAACACGCCGCCAATCACAGCGATCTTGCCCACGGGCAAAACCTGGTCCTCGACGACGTTGTCCACTTCGCGCTCCAGGTCGGCCTGGTTCCGCTGGAGTTTTTCGATTTTCTCTTCCAGCTCGATGCGACGTCGCAAACGATTGACATTACGACTGGCATCGTCCAATGAATCCGGAATGCTGCCGGTCGTTTCGGAAAAAGAATCGCCCAGCGATTTTTCATGTTGCGAAACTTCAAAGCGGCATTTTTCGGCTTCGTCTTTCAGGCGATTGACTTTTTCCTGATGCTCAGCGAGTTCCTTTGCATTGGTTTTGAGCGTACTCAGATTCCGTTCGGCGATCAGTTCAATATCCCGCGATTTCAGTTTCAGGTGGCCGCCCAGCCCCTCGACTTCAGCATTGGCAGCACCGGTAATGGAATCGACTTCGGCACTGATGGCGTTCGCGTTCTTCTGAAGCGATTCAATCCAGGGTGAATGGGAAACGAGTGCTTCAATCCGGTTTCGTTGGTTCCAAACCGAGCGATCAACATTCATCGCCTTGGCTTCTTTTTTGATCTTTCGGCGTTGCTGCGACAGCTGGCTGATTTTTTCCTGTTGTCGCGAGATGTTACCGTTCAATTCATCCAGAGCCGAAACGCTGATCTCATGGGGTTCGGGCATCAACCCAAACGAATCGATCTGTGCTGTGACTGTTTCGCGACGGGACCATCGGTCGGCGATCTGAATCGCCACTTCCAGCAATCGCAGTTCGCGCTCCAGTTCACGTATCCGCAGTTCGCAGTCTTCGAGTCGAACCTGGGCTTCACGTGCCTGGGCGGCGATTCGAGACCAGCGTCGGGAACGGGCTCGTAGTTCTTCGACTTCCCGCTGAAGTGCCAAACGCTTTCGGTATAACACTGTTAATCGCGAGGCCGTACCGCTGGCCGGATTTTCATTGTTCCAGATTCGTTCACGGCGATTGGTAGTGTCCCGCATCACGTCAACAAGCGAAACCCGGTCCAGACCGCTTGTAAGCCGATACAGGTGGTCCGCAGCCTGGGTATTGTTGAGCGCGTTCAATTCCTGAATTTCGCGCAGACCGACGGCGAAAACATTGTTGTAAATCGCTTCGTCGATATTGCTCAGGATGTGAGACAACTGGGCGTTGCCGTGCACGTCTCCGGTTGCATTGTCGATCAACGTCAGATCGCCAGCTGGATCTGCATGCCGATTCGGATCGACGTGTCGCTGGATTTCATACTGGCCAGATGGACTAGTCACAAACAGACTGCCCCCGGCCAAACCGCCATAAACCGGCGGAATGTATTTTTCCCGGCGAATTGCGGAGAATCCGAACAGCGAACTACGGACGAACTCCATCAGTGTCGTTTTGCCGGCTTCGTTTTGACCGTAGAAGACCGTGACGTTTCCCGACAGCCCTTCGGCCTCGAGGCCTTTCCAGACGCCAAAACCATCAATTTGAATGTCATTGATTTTCACCGGATCAATCTCCGTAATTCGGTTGTCTGTTATGGAAAGTTAAAACTGGTTTGTGGCGGACACTTCGGAACCATCCCGTCCGGCCGCGAGGTATCCCGCTCCCAGGACTGCCGCTTCGGCAAGTACCGCTGAACGGCGATCGGCCGAAACGCGAATCACCGAAGCGACCGCGTTGTCTTCGACTGATTCCGGCAAGTACTCATGCAAAGCCAGATTTAGGGAAATATCACTTTGATAACGGCCGATTGCCCGTAAGTAGTCGCCGAGAATCGTGTCTTCTTCATACCAGCCATCCGGCAGGGACTCGGGCGGAGTGATCTTGAAATCAACACTCCAAAGTCCATCGGCCGCACGGCCAAATTCGTCACGCAGCCATTTCAAAGTCTGCTCGGTCCGTTTTTCAACCCGGAATTCGGAATCGAAAGGACCGCTGGCGGTGATATGCCAATCGACCAGAAGTAATCGGTCGGGATGATCGCCCAGCAGTTTCAGGGCCCGGTCACCGACCAGATTTTGGACATCATCAATACTGGCCGATTCGGCAATCGCGAGCATTTGGGGTAACCAGCGAACGGCATCCAGTTCGTGGAACTGAACCTTCATTGCACCGCTGGAATCAACGCGAACGGATTGGCATCCGCGCCCGCCACTCTCGGACTGGGAGCGTGACTGTTGTGTGCCGGCCTGGGCTACAATTGCCGTGCCGCGTTCAATCACTGCAGGTTTGGTGTTTCCGCCGACTGCCCAGTAACGGATGTTTCGTGCAAGCCCCGAACCGAAATCGATCTTTCCATTTGTCAGCGCGATTGGAAAAGGTGCCTCGGACTCAACAATAAAATCGCTGGTCGTTGTGCGGCGCGAATCGAAGCCGGCACCGACGATCGTCGCGATCGGTTTGTCTTTTCGGCTGTGAGTTGCTTCCTCGACAACGGCTGCGGAGAACGAAACGACGTTGTCAGGCAGTTCAACACCGGAGGGCCATCGGTCTGGCTGATCCAGTTCTCCGGCACACCAATAGACCATGATTCCTTTTGCACGCAGCCGTTCGAACTGGTTCAACAGGAATGCGGCCGGTCGACAACTGGCAAGTTCCGATTCAAGCAAATTGCCCGATAGCAGAACAAAATCGACTGATTCGGTAATCGCGAGGTCGAAAAACCTGGTCGCTGCGGTGTAAGGCGCATCGGCAATCAGCTTGCTCAAATGCGAAGCTACGGAAGGCAGGCTGCGCATCGGCTGGTCCAGCCGAAAATCGGAACCATGCAAAAACCTGAAGGACTCTGACATATTGTTCCTCCCTGAGGATGTCAGTTGCCGGTTTGTATTTCGAAATTGTTTTGCAATCCCGAAATGGTCCTGGAATCCCGTCCTGAATCCGACAGCATTCAACAGCTGATACGACTCGATCCTCGATTCCAACCACGCAAGCCGCTAATTCATTTCACGACTGCTTTGGGAAATCGTAGCCCATTGTTCAAAATGCTCAAATAGCACTGCGCAAACTGAATGGACTGGCCAGGATGAGTGGTTTTGGCCAGAATCAATGCTGTCATCCGGCTCTTTTCCGGATGGGCGTGTACCAACCGGGTGAAAACACTGTGATCCCGTTTTGCTTTCGCAGCATTGATTACCCGTAATCGAGCCAGAATGACCGATCAAAACCAGTTTCTATTTGCCTGTTGCCAGGTTGGGGCGGAGACCGTTTGTAAGCAGGAATTGCTCGGTCGATATCCGGATTTTCGTTTCGCTTTTTCCCGGCCAGGTTTTTTGACGTTTAAAGTCCCGACCGGCACCGATACGAATTCTTTCATTCTGGTATCCACGTTTGCCAGGACATGGGGATGGTCACTGGGGAAATGCAGTGGCGACGATAGCCAGCAACTGGTTGCCGATGCGATTGAGATTGCCGGAGAATGTGACGCGACAGTGATTCATTGTTGGCAGCGGGATACCCATGTTCCAGGCGACCGGAATTTTGAGCCGGGAATCAGCCCTCTTGCCCAGGGGATGGGAGAATTGCTGCTGGTCGCCATGAAAACGAAACGGCCGCAAATCCAGTTGAACCGCCGGGCAAAACCAGGCGAACATGTCCTGGATGTCGTTCTGGTCGAGCCTAACCAATGGTGGATTGGCTGGCACGCGAGCCAAACGATTCCGCAATCATGGCCGGGTGGAGTCCCAATTATCGAAGACGACGGGCCCAAGATCAGCCGGGCGTGGTTGAAAGCCTGTGAGGCGATTCTGTGGGGGCAAGTCCCGATTCGCCCGAACGATGTTTGTCTGGAAATCGGAAGTGCGCCAGGAGGAGCCGCACAACACTTGCTCGAACGGGGAGCGATGGTCGTCGCTGTCGATCCTGGAGAACTCGACCCGGAAATCGCAACGCACAAAAACCTGATTCACATTCGGCGACGGGCAAAAAGTGTTAGTCGCAAGGATGTTGCGGATGCACGATGGTTATTCGTCGATGTGAATATGCCACCATCGTATTCCCTGGAACTGATTGCCGATTTCGCCACGAACAGCCACATGCACTTGCGCGGAGTTGTGGCAACGCTGAAGTTGTCCAACTGGGAACTGGCCACACAGATTGACGATTTCCGGAATCAGGTCAAGGACCTTGGATTCAGCGTGGTTCGAACCCGGCAATTGGCTTTCAACCGCCAGGAATTCTGTCTTGTCGCATTGCGAAACAAGTTTGAACGCCGACTGGCTCCGGGAAAATCGTCGATTGCTGAAAAGGGTGAAAAGCCGAACGCGGTCCCGACATCAGAGGAAGAATAGGCTCTTGTTCTGCCTTCTCCGCTCCTGATCAGGATTTGACGTCCGCGCTTTTGACGTCCCGAATCGACGACAGGAATGATTTGAGCGAATCGAACCGGTCGCCAGGTTTGATCTCCAGGCATTTATGAATGGCCCGGGCCAGACGTGGGTCCAGATTCGGGCGAAACGTCAATATATCCTGGGGTGGACGACGGTCATGGCTGAGCGCTGCCATCGCGGTGACGTCAGTGGTTCCCCACGGATGTTCCAGGGCCAGCATGCGGTAAATGGTGACGCCGAAGGCGAAAATATCGAGTCGATGATCGGTTGCCCGTCGCCGGATAATTTCCGGAGCCATGTATTGTGGTGTCCCCGTACGGTTTCCAGGCTGGCAAAAAGTCGGTGTGTTCGGAAGCGACAGTCCGAAATCGATCAGCTTCAGGTACGTCATGTCGTGATGGCAAATAAAGTTTCGCGGGCAGACGTCCCGGTGAATAAAGCCGGCTTCGTGAACCGCTTGCAACCCCTCGGCCATTTGCCGCAGCAAGGGCAACCGGTTGGAAAGGAAATCCTGGGACGGATCACGAATCAGGGTGTTGACCCCTGGCCCATCGATATATTCCATCAGGATATATTCCTGGCCCGTTGTGGTCTTCCCAAACTCGAACGTTTTGGCCACCCGCTCGTGATCGATAGCCATGCCAATTTCGGCTTCTTCGGGCCGCTCGACGCCGCGGAACCGCTGGCGAAACTGCTCGAGTTTTTCCGCGTCCAGCAATTTGATACCGAATTGCTTGTTGGTCGCGATTTCGTTGGCGACGTGAAACTTGGACATCGTTCCGGCAAACGCGTGTTTCTCAAGTCGAAACCGGGCTGACAGGTCCAACGGCAGATTCGTCGGAGCAAAAAGCTTTTTGAACTTGTCGAACAATCCCATTCGTTTTTCCGATTGGCCGGTAAAGTCCTGAAGCGGGCGTAAGATTTCTGAATTCTGGATGGCCCGTTCTGGCCAAACAAATTGCCAGTCAGAGACCAGGATCAACAACTGCCAGAGGGCCTCCGCCTACTTTCCACAATAGTCGATGGTTCGGGCAATTTCATTTTTTAGCCGTTGCCGATGGACAATTCTATCCACGAATCCATGCTTAAGCAGGAACTCGCTGGTCTGAAATCCTTCTGGCAGTTCGATTCGTATCGTGGCCTTGATCGTGCGTGGGCCCGCGAATCCGATCAGGGCCCTGGGCTCAGCAAAAATCACGTCGCCCAGCGAAGCGAAACTTGCCGCAACGCCACCCATGGTCGGATCGGTCAGTACGGAAATAAACAATCCCCCAACTGCATCGTGGCGGGCCAACGCGGCGGACACTTTGGCCATCTGCATCAACGAAAGAATTCCCTCGTGCATGCGGGCCCCACCACCGGAACCGCTGATAATGACCAGGGGCAGCTTTTGTTCGGTGGCCTTTTCGGTCAAGCGGGTCAATCGCTCGCCGACCACCGAACCCATGCTTCCCATAATGAAAGCCGAGTCGGTAATGCCTATTGCGACTCGCCGGGCACGAATCATTCCGCAACCGGTAAGTACTGCATCGCGCAACCCTGTTTTCTTTTGTTCGGCAATTAGTCGTTCTGCATAAGGTCGGCTGTCGGAAAACGCCAGCGGATCCATCGGCATCAACCCAGCGTCCCACTCCTCAAAAGTTCCTTCGTCCAGAACCTGTTCAATCCGCTGTCGGGCGGAGACGTACATGTGATAGCCGCACTCTGGGCAGACATTCAGCCGGTTCTCGACTTCTTTGCGAAAGACAGCCGCCTTGCACCCCTGGCACTGAATCCAGGTTCCTTCAGGGACTCCCCGTTTGCGCCGGTTTTCTCGATGCTCTGACAATTTTGCGGGCTGTTGTTCGATGGACATGAAAAATCTGGAGTTGGAACCGCTACGTCGATTCTACCTGGAATGGCGCCGAACCGAATCGCCAAAAACGTGCGCAGGATCCAACGGCCGCCATGGACCCCAGCCCACGGGCAATCACCCTGCGGCCGGAGCACTCGACATTATTGCATGATTGTCACGCCGATTCGAGGAGTGGGGTTTGGCCCCGAGAAGTGGATTCGCTCTGCCCGGCCTGCGACCTTTTCCTGAGTTCGATTTGCAAGCACACAAAAAAATGCCTCCGGGAAAAATCCCGGAGGCATCTCCAGTAATCAAGTCGTCCTTTTGGGAGGACGATTTTCATCATTAACTAGTTGCAGCAACCGCCACGACGGCTCAGTCGGCCACAGCCACTGAAGATCCGGCATCGGCTTCCGCCGCAAGAGCTTGTTGCACAACCGCCACCACAACTGTTGCCGCATGAGCTGCAACCGCCGCATGAGCTGCTACCGCAACCACCGCAGCCACTGCCGCAGTCGCCACATCCGCCCGAGATCATCCCAGTCGATCCGCAACCACCACAGCCGCCGCAACCTGGAACGGTTACAGGAACCTGGATGGTTCGTGGTACACGAACGCAAGTCGTGTAAGGGACTTCTTCGGTGTAGTTCTCAGGAACCTGAACCGTGTAAGTCTGCTGGGTTGTCTCTGGCTGGCACTGCATAACAGTAACAGTCCGTGTTTGGGTCGTTGGAACCATGACAGTGAAAGGAACTTCGCGAGTTTGCGTTTCCTGACGCTGCCTGTTCACAGTTACCATACGGGTCTGTGTTTGCTGTGTCATGGTGGTAACAGGTACTTCGCGAGATTGAGTCTCGGTGCGGCACTTGTTAACAGTGATTGTCCGAACCTGTGTTTCCTGACGGCATTTCTGTACAGCAACTTCGCGAGTGCGAGTTTCCTGACGAGTGCGTGTCACTGGAATGCTACGGGTTCGGGTTTCTGTTACATAACGAGTAACAGGAACTTCGCGAGTTTGAGTTTCCGTACGACACTTGTTGACAGTGATCATACGGGTCTGTGTTTGCTGCTGGCAATCGTTCACAGTAACCGTACGGGTCTGTGTCGAAGGCTGCATTACAGTCACGTTGAAAGAGTAGGTCTCAGGAACCTGACGCTGACGCGTAACTGTGTATGGAACTTCTTCAGTTACAACATTTGGAACCCAAACGTTGCGGGAAACAGTCGTGTACTGAGGGGCACAACCACCGCAGGCGTCGCCTGCGACCATGCCACCAGCCATCATGCCACCACCACAGCTGTTACAACCGCCGCAAGAAGAAGCAACGGCGCAACCGCCGCCACATCCACCACAGCTATTGCATCCGCCGCATACCGAGCTGCATCCGCCGCGACCACGATTGAACAAGCGGCAACGACCGCCCATTCCACCGCCGCCGCAATTGCCGCAACCGCTGGAACCGTACGAGCCATTGGAGTACGAGTTGCCACAACCCGAGTTCACGGGAACGGTTTCGCAAACGGTCGACCAGCTGCCCATGTCGCGGCTGACAGTACGAGTCATGGTTTCCTGATAGCTTTCGCAACGCATGCGAGTCGCGGTGCGTGTTTCAGTCGATGGAACCATAACTGTGAAAGTCTGCTCAACCTGACGGGGAACCATCACGTTAACCATGAAGGACTGTTCAACTTGCTCTGTGTAAGGCACTTGCACGTTGTACGACTGAGTCTGGGTTTCGGTTACAGGAACCGAAACAGTGTATGGCTGCTCAATCGTCTCTGTGTAAGGCACGCAGACAGTGTATGTCTGGGTCATGTTCTCTGTGTAAGGAACATTCACAGTGTACGACTGTTGTACTTCTTCTGTGTATGGAACCTGAACATTGAACGATTCGGTGCGAGTCGATGTCACAGGTACACATACGGTGTAGTTCTGTGCAACTTGCTCCTGATAAGGCACGCAGACAGTGTACGTTTCGGTACGCGACTGCTGTTGGGGAACCATAACCGTGTAGGTTTGTTCCTGTGTTACCGGAACCTGACGCATGACGGTTACGTCACGTGTGCGTGTTTCGGCCTGGTAACGGGTGCGGGTTACTGTCCGCATCTGTGTTACCATTTGGTTTTCGTAAACTGTTTGTGTTTGGTACTGAACGGTTGAACCGCAGTCACCACAACCACCGCAGCCCTGTGTCATCACAGCGCTACCGTAACAATCACCACAGGGGCTGGCCACCTGGCCACAACCGCAAGGTGAGTCGGCACTCACAACAGATGATGCCACAAGGCAACATACAGCTGCAAAAGATGCCAAAGTCCTAAATGTCATAAATTGTCCTCCTCAGAAAAGACTTGACTGGACTGAACGAAATCAAAAACGAAAAGTAAATGCTTCGCCAAAAAGCAATTCACCACAAAACAGGCTGTCTATAGTGACTGCTAGGGGAAAGTTTTCAAGTACGGACCGAGAAAATTTTGGTTTGCGGTCAATGGGAAAGACGCCGGAATTCAGGCCCCGGCTTACGTAAGTCCCCAAGTCTAGTTGGGCCAGAAATCGCGTCAATAAGCCCAAAATGAAAAAATGTGCGACGAAACGGCTTGAAACGGGCGATCGGGAAGATAATGTCCTGGCCGACACCTGCGAATCGGAAAACCGGAATTCCATGGAAACCAGCTTGTATTTCGACCGGAAACGCAAGGAAATATCCTTTTCGGTGCAGCCAAATAGAGAGCTTGGGACTATAAAAAACCGGGATCGTCCCTGGCATTTTGCAGCCAAAGATAATCCCGGTCCATCCAGTCTTTATTTCAATCGCTTTGGTATTATCGACGCCCCAGAAATCCTGTTTCCGTTTCCAGATTCAGATCGTCTTTTTCCAGGTTTTCGTCATCGTCGCCTTGCATTTCAAACTCTTCGAGTGCTGCG
>JAYVKA010000339.1:0-34919 GCA_043768885.1 Planctomycetota bacterium | reverse complement strand
GCATGTCGAGGAACCAGAACCGGTGCCACTCTTCCCGCATGTTGCGAAGATTTTCGGACGTGTAAATGAGCTGCTTTGCACGAACTGCCGGATCGGCGTCGTATATCGGCAAAAAGCACCCTACATTGCTGCTCAAGGCGACTGCCAAAAGCGTCGCAACAATCAGCCGACGCATGCTCATTCCTCCGTGAATTACCTGTGCTGCCAACTCTTGGCGGCGATCGCGGGTAGTATGTTTTTTCGGTGATCCGAATAAGGCTGGTGACTGGACATACCAATCAGGCCCCGCGGTGACTTCTGTACCGCTGTCAGGGGAAACATCGTCACGACCGGACCGTTGAGTTTAACCCATACCGTTTTTTTGACCGGCAAAACTTGCCATGATTGGGTGATTCGCTAGCGATTCCTGTGCCATCGCCCCGCAAACGGAAAATGAAAAAACCTGGCAGGAGAACCCTGCCAGGCCAAAGAAAGTCAGTCGGTTTCGGGGACGCCCCAATGAAGAGGAGCCAACGAGCCGCCGTCTTTTTCGGTGGCTGCCGTTAAGCAACCCGCCGGAAGCCATCAGGCGAAGCCACCTCGGCTGGTATAGACAGAACAACTCACTAGTCCACCTCCTTTCTCCTAAAACCCGGCCCGCCGCCGTTTCAACAGCCGTTAGACAACGGCCAACGTGCCAAACCAGTCCCATGCATCTGCGTCAGACGCATCACTGAAGACCATTATCTTTTTGCTGAACCGACAATTCAAGTCCTGAACTTCAACGAAGCCTGTTTTTGCGACAGTTCATCACGCCAAGCCCGCAAAATGCCTGCATTTACCTGGCTTTCGGCATGCCTGAGATGTACTTTCCTCCCGAAAATCCTTCACCGACACACAGTCCTTTAGGTGTTACGCGTCGAAACAGGACAGAATCAAGGTCAAGCAACAAACGATCGATCGCCTTGAGAGTTCGCATGGAAACAATTTCGCGATTGCCCAAATCCCGCAGTCACCGATTGCATTCAACCCATGATTCACTGGGGCATTGCTATTGACCGTTTCAGAAAGCACTCCTAATCTCCCCGCCGAAAACGCACAGACGTTCCACTCTTCTGTGCGTGAATCATTCAATGCCTCAGTCCGAATCACGGGATCCTGTATGGATAGCTCGTCAACCTATCGCCATTTTTGGCTGGTCCTTTCCCTCTGCGCTGGCATCGTTGCGTCGATGGCCATCAGCGGCTGCAAAACCGGCATGCTGTCCAACGCGCATTTTCCCAAACTGGGAATGCAAAATGGCCCGTTCAAAATGTTGGCGAAGAAAAACAAAGACCAACCCGCGCCTCCTCCGTCGCGACACTTCGACGACGGAAATGCGAAAAACTCTTCCGATGCGGACGCTCGAGTAGTCGTCAGCGAACCGGACATCAACGCCGTCGCTGCTCTGGATTCGTCCAAACCAAGTCAAAAGCGTTCGCCGACTCAGCCTGAATCAGGCAACCCGTCCGGAGGTGCTTCCGGATTCGGTTTCCCACCCAACTCCGACTCTATCGCCAAAAACAACTCACCTGGTGACTCTCCCATTCGAAAGCCTTATCAGTCTCCAGGAATTCCAGGAGATAGCCTGAAGAGCGCGGCCGAAGCGCTGGCCCGGGACATCGACAAGCCTTCGATGGATTCGCGCAACCGCCTGGATTCGGCAACACAAGACAGTGCCAAATCGCTGGCCAACGCCGAATCGCTCGCCAATTCGATTCGCGGCTCAACCAGCGATTTCGGATCACGAGTCGCTAAGAGCACGAACCAGTCAGGCAGCCAGTTCACGCCGCCCGATACAAAACCACAATCGCCTCCTGCCGGCGACAACGCGGAAAAACAAAAATTCGGATTTTCTGTTCCGCCGACTCCGAAGTTCGACAATGTCCCCGGTTCGTCCCAGCCCTATCAGTCGCCCAACGGACAGGCACAGGCAACAATCCAGAATCTGAATCCAATGCCGAAATCACCTGATGGCACTTCTGGGTTTACCATGCCAGAATCGTCCGTGACGCTGACACCGTTGCAACCGCGACCGCCCGCACCCGAGGCTGGCGGCTCTAACGCTTACCCGTCCACTCCCCATGGCCAGTACATAACTACTCCCCAGGGAACTACTCCCGAGGGAAATGCTCCGCCTGCAAATACATGGGCTACGAACCCGAATTCCGAAAAAGCTGTCCCCAACAGCCGCTGGTCCAATGTGATCCCTTCCGATACGCCTCCGTTCGGTTCCAATTCCGCGCAGAGTGGACTGGCCAACTCGTTCGGATTGCCCGAAGCACTGCTCCAACGCTCAGGATCGTACGCACCCGGCAGCACTCGAGCTGCTGCAACGCCTTCCGAAAACAGCTGGCGATAAATCGAAACATGTTATCTTGAGTATTGGATCTTCCCAAAGTTCCCGCAGCGACAGGATCTTTGGCAAGATCCACTACCATCAACCCATGCTGCTACCGTGACCCAACCGGACCAGTTCGACTCAGCGGACATTCGTCAATCGGCAAGCATTGCGACACTGAAATTCCTTCCGCAGTGTGAATCGACCAACGATTCCGCGATCGCCTGGATTCGCGAAGAAGTCGTTGCGACCCCGGCACTTGTTCTGACAGCCTATCAAACACACGGACGGGGTCAGCAAAATCGGACTTGGGTATCCGTCCAAGGCAATCTGGCGGCAACCTGGATATTTTCCGGACCAGGCCAAACCGACGAGCGCGCCGTTTGGGCTGGCAGGCTGTCGATTGCTACGGCGCTTGCCATATACGACACAATCGCCCAGAGCCTTGGTAACGCATCGGAAAATCTGTTTGTTAAGTGGCCAAATGACATTTACATTTCCAACCGAAAAGTCGCCGGAGTACTGATTGAGACCATTCCGGGGACAGTCTGTTCCTTCGGCGTGATTGGAATCGGAATCAACGTCAACAAACCGGCAGGCGAAACCGATCCGGATTTTGTTGATGTTGCCGAAATCGCCACATCGATCCGCCAGCATGCGGGTCGGGACACCAGCCTGACTGAATTGGTCATTTCAATGTCACGAAACCTGATCCGTCGCATCGAATCGTTGGCAAACGGAAACAACGGGTGGGCAGCCGAATACAATTCTCGACTGATGTACATAAACCGAAGGGTTACGATCCAGTCGTCCAGCCCCCAGGTTACGGGATGGTGCCGTGGAATCAACTTCAATGGCGCAATGCAAATCGAAACAACATCCGGGTTTCAGTTTGTGACCAGTGGCAGACTGATACCGGATACTCAATCCATTGCCGACGGTCCGGCTTTCTGACTGAAGCAGACAGGATATTGCGCCTGTCAATCTACTTGCTGAAATCTTGAACGAAATTGTCGGCGATGTAGAACAATGTGCTTTGCAACCTCGTTAAGAAGTCGACATTTTGCCTTGGCTGAAAACCGGGCATACCGTCAGTCGGTGGCAACGCCATCGTAATTCGGAAATTATCACGATCATGGTTGCTTTCTGCAATTGCCCTGGCGTAAACTAAGATTCACTTGCCGATGCGAGCGTGGCGGCAGAAAATACCCATGGTTACACGTCTCCGGGGAACACTCATAATGGCCTACTGCGCGGAAATCAGCCGCACAAATCCGACTTGCTTTTTGTTCGTGATCGACCAATCTGGTTCGATGTCCGATCCCATTGGTGGGCAATCCGGCATTCGTAAGGCGGACGGTGTGGCCGACGCTATCAACAAGCTGTTGCAAAACCTGATCATCAAGAGTTCCAAATCCGAAGGCGTTCGGGACTATTTTCACATCGGAGTCATTGGGTATGGCGCAAGCGTCGTGCCAGGATTGGGCAATTCCCAGGCCGGTAACGCGGTGTATCCGATTAGCGAAATAGCGAATTCGCCTTTGCGGGTCGATCGGCGAACCAGGAAGGTACCAGATGGGGCGGGCGGATTGGTCGATATGCCTTTCAAGTTTCCGGTTTGGTTCGAACCGACCGCCGAAGGTACGACACCAATGTGTGAGGCACTTGAACTTGCCCGCCAAACCATCGCCGACTTCATCGGCCGGGTGCCCGACTGTTATCCGCCACTGGTGATTAATATCACCGATGGCGAAAGCACCGATGGAGACCCAGAAGAAGTCGCTGCGGAAATTCGTGGATTGACTTCCAGCGACGGCAACGCGCTGTTATTCAACATTCACCTTTCGACGCAACCAGTTGCATCCATCGAGTTTCCAGACAACGAGACAACTCTGCCGGACGATTTTGCCAAGCGGTTGTTCCGCATGTCCAGTGTCTTGCCGCCAGCGATGAGCGCAATGGCCAAGCGCGAAGAGTTTCGGGTCTCGGAAATCTCTCGCGGATTTGTTTTCAACGCTGACTTGGTGTCGGTCATTCAGTTTTTGGACATCGGCACAAAAGTCGCCCAAAACGTGCGATAGTGCCCGGAAAAACAACAGATGTGTGAAATGGCAAACAAGCGAATGTTGACGCAGTTTTTGGCGGAATCGCCGGATGAAGGTTTTGATGAATTGCCCGGCGCCGACAGAAATCTCGCCTGGCAAAATGACCGGGCGAGTTGCCAGCAGTCTCGACAATCGCAATTTGCCAATTTCCACAGCGATGACGAGCCGGAATACAAAGCGGATGAACTTTTGGGGACCGGCGGTTCATGAATCCTGGAGATGTGGTTTTGATCCCGATTCCGCAATTTGCCGGTGGCCAAGGGACGCAGCGGCCGGCATTGCTGCTGTCCATTTTGCCGGGAACGAGCAGCAGCATCGATCCCGTTCGATGTGCGCAACTGCTCAAGCGGCTCTCGGATCGTTTGCAACTTTGAAATGTGGGGTTTGTGGCTTGGCCACTTGCCCGTGCCGCAACGTTGGTGGCCTGCGTGTTCCGCGTTCTCTGCATTCACTGGCTGGATTCGAAATGGATCACTTCACATTCCATCTCCACAAACGTGGCAATGCTCCCGGGGAATACGAGGACGCGGCCGCGGCAGATCCGACTTCTGGCCGTTTTGCCGTCGCCGACGGTGCCACCGAAAGCTCGTTCGCACGTGAGTGGGCGAAGATCCTGGCGGAAGGCTTCGTCACGTCCAAGCTGGATCATCTGCGCTGCTGGCCGGACCGGTTGCCGCCGCTTCAAGAGCGCTGGCGGAGCGACTGTGGTGGGAGGGATTTGCCTTGGTACGCCGAAATGAAATTCGAACAAGGGGCCTTCGCAACTTTCCTCGGTCTGAGCGTCCAGGGACGCAGAGTGCTGACCAGACAGAGTTGGTCGGCCGTGGCTGTTGGTGATAGTTGCCTGTTTCAGATTCGCGAGAACGAGCTGCTAATGTCCTGGCCGTTGAACAATTCGGCCGATTTCGACAACATTCCATCACTGCTTGGCTCGCGGACTCCGCCTGACGAAGCCCGCCAGCGCGAACGGCTAAAGAACGGTAGGTGGCGAGCAGGGGACGTGTTCGTCTTGGCCACCGATGCCCTGGCTCAGTGGTTCCTGCGGCAAGTCGAAGCCGAGCAGCAGCCCTGGTGGGAACTGCAGGCGCTGAGCACCGGGCCGCAGTCAACGGAGGCGCTGACCGCGAGGATCGACGGCCTCCGCGACTGTCACCAAATCCGAAACGACGATGTTACTCTGATCATCATTCGCCTGTGAGTCACCATGTCCTGGCCCTTGTCGCAAGACTATAACGAAGCCGTTCAGAACCCGCGATTCAATTTCGCCGATGCGGAATTGAAGTTGGGAGTGCCCGCGACCAATTCCTTGGGCCTGCCAGTGGTTGCTTCGGGAAATTTTGCCGACGTCTATCGCCTCAACTGCGGCGGAAAATCCTATGCCGTCAAATGCTTTACTCGCGAAGTCACCGGCCTCCGCGATCGCTACCGCGCGATTAGCGCTCATCTGCAACGAGCCAAACTGTCCTTTACCATCGACTTTCAATATTTGGATCAGGGGATCAAGATTCGCAGCACTTGGTATCCCGTGCTGAAAATGCAATGGGTCGAAGGCGTTACACTCAATCAGTTCGTCAGGAACAAGCTGGGCAAACCAGAGATGCTTGACGGGCTGATCCGGCTCTGGCTGCAAATGGCCCAAAAGCTGCGAGACGCCAAAATCGCGCACGCCGATCTACAACATGGCAATGTGAAACTGGTCCGGTCAACGACAGGCAAAAAGCTGCAGGTGCGGTTGTTGGACTACGACGGCATGCACATCCCGGCACTGGCGAAACAGTCATCGGGCGAAGCCGGGCACCCCAACTTTCAGCACCCCAGCCGACTTTGCAACAATTTGTATAACGCCGAGGTCGATCGGTTTCCGCACCTGGTGATCTGCACAGCGATCCGCGCTTTGATTGTGGGCGGTCGGCAGCTGTGGGACCGTCACGACAACGGCGATAACCTGCTGTTTCGACAAGCCGATTTTGGAAGACCGGACCAATCAAAGCTGCTGAGGGAATTGTGGCAAATGTCCGATCCTGTTGTTCGAACGCTGACCGGGCGGTTGGTCTTGGCCATTCGCGGGCCGCTGGGGCAGGAGCCACTGATCACGGATCTGCTGGGCAAAGGGCCACCACCGGAGCTGACTGCGACCCAAAAGCAGCTGGTCAGCTCCGTCCTTTCATCCGGCCGCGCTAAGCCGGCCACGACTACCTCGCTGCCAACTGCCTGGAAACCCCACTCGCCTGCCACGCCGATCAAGTCCGTCCCCTCGTGGGCTGTGAGGACGCCAATCGCGTCGACCCTCACGACCCTCGCTCCACAAATGCCGATCTTGCCTAAAATTGCCAGGCAACTTGGCCGTCCCGTGACCCGTCCCGCCTACCAGTTGGCCATTGTCGGCTTTGGCATCTTGTTCCTCGGTTTCATGTTTGCCCAACTTGGCGGCAATCGCGATCCCGTAGAGGAACCAAAAGCTCTGAAAGAAACCCAACTTGATGCCGCCCGCGATCCTGCGCCAATCGCCTCAGTGAACATTCCATCGCAGCCGAAACTGTCGCAGATCCTCCCCCAGCCGCCAGCCAAACGAACGCCAACACCACCGCCCACACTGCCTGTTGTACCAACGTCTGCTCTGGGATTGCCGAACATGAAAGACGCAGACGCATTGGCCGTTTCAAGTGACTTGAAACTGGGCACCAAATTCACCAATTCACGGGGCCAGGTGTTTGTCTATCTGCCGCCGGGAGCCTTCGAGATGGGCTCGCCGATCACCCAAACCGGCCGCAGTGAGGACGAAGGGACAAACGGAACTCACACGGTCGAATTGACCGACGGCTTTTATTTGGCGATCCATGAGACGACCCAAGGTTTCTATCAAGAATCAACCGGCGAAGTGCCCTGGAAAGGGAAGGAATTCGTTCGCGAAGGGGCTGACTATCCGGCGACATACATTTCGTGGTACGACGCGAGGGACAAGTTCATTAAGCGTCTGAATGAAGCTGAACAGGCTGCGGGGATGTTGCCGACCGGTTGGGAGTATCGGCTCCCAACGGAAGCACAATGGGAATACGCCGCCCGCGCAGGCTCGCAGACACAATACAGCTTTGGCAATGATGTTTCACAATTGGGTAAGTACGCCTGGTTCGATGACAACGCTTGGAATGTCGATGAGAAGTACGCGCATCGCGTTGGTCAGAAGTTGCCGAACAATTGGGGGCTGTACGACATGGCAGGCAATGTCTCGGAATGGACAGGCGACTTGCACGGAGACTATCCAGCGGTTAACGTGACGAACCCGACGGGGCCCTGGGGAGGTGCCAACCGCGTGTTCCGCAGTGGCGGCTTCAGCACTGACGCGTCGTTCTGTCGCCCGGCGGATCGCAATGGGTTCTCGTCCGGCTCTCGGAACTACTATCTCGGCTTCCGGCTTGCTTTGGTTCAGGTGTCAAGTCAGTAAAACCGTTTGGTAACGCCGAGGTTGGCGCACGGGCGATTGGCAGAGCCGCTCGTCGCCAGCCGGAGTGACCTCGAAGCACGTTGCCTGTTTCCTTGAGCCGAATCGATCGTTTCAGCGCCGCGTGCTGGCAGAGTCAGCACCGAACGCACGCGGCGTTTTCCATGTCGCTTGAAGTAGCGGATTGGGCCGGAACAAGTAGGCCTATTTCCGACATACAATTCCCAGGTATCTAGCCCGCACCCAGCAATTCCAGAATCTTTTCCCGAATCATTGCGGGATTGGCATCGGGTAAAGACTTTCGGACCTGTCCAATCAACGGTCCAATCGCCTGAGCCTTGCCGTTCGCGATTTCCTGGACGCCTTGTGGATTGGCATCCAACACCTTCTGGCAAGCATTCCGCAAAGTGTCTTCGCTCACCGACTCGACGCCCAGCGATTTGGCGGCAGCCTCAGCCGAGCTGCCGCTTCGGATCATTTCCGCCAAAACATCGCGAGCCCGGGCCTGATTTAATCCGTCCCGCTGGATCATCGACAGCAGCGATCCAAGTTTTTTGGCCGCAACCGGATAGTTTTCGATCGTCTTCCCCTTTTCCGCGAGCCACGAAAACACGTCCTGCTGTAACCAGTTGCTGGCCAGTTTTCCGTTACCACATTGGTCGGCGACTATTTGGAAGTACTCAATCGATCCAGCGGAATGGGCCGCAATCACGCGCGAATCGTAAGGCGCCAATCCGTATTTATCGCGCAAGTTGCCGCGCACCATTTCCGGCATTGGGCGCAAGTCTTTGCGGATTTTCCCGATGCGTTCCGGTCCAATCGCCACGGGAGGCAAGTCGGGTTCGGGCATGTAGCGATAGTCGGCAACCGCTTCCTTTTCCCGCTGCAAAAAAGACTCGCCAACTTCATCGTCCCAGCCGCGTGTCTGTTTGCCACCGCTCAACCATTCCTGATCGCCGCCTTGAAACAGTTGCCAATGCCGTTCGGCTTCGTGATCAACCGCGTTTTCCACGGCCCGAAAGCTGTTGAGATTCTTGATTTCGACAATCGGAGTTCGAACGGTTGTTCCGCCTGACTGAATTTCCAGATTCACATTGGCGTCGCAGCGTAAGCTTCCTTCCTGCATGTTGCAGTCGGAAACTCCCATCCACATCAGTGCCGTTCGTAACTCGGATAGAAACATTCGTGCCTGTCGCCCGCTACTCATGTCCGGGCGGGTAACGATTTCCAGAAGCGGCGTTCCGGCCCGATTCAAATCGACCGCAGTTTTTCCCGCCGGAATTCCTTCACCACCGTGAATACTTTTGCCTGCGTCCTCCTCCAAATGCGCCTTTTCAATCCGAACTTCAAAGAGCTCCACCGTTTCATTCGCTTCACCCACATCAAACGTTACGATTCCCCCGCGGCAAACGGGAAAACGAAGCTGGCTGATTTGATATCCCTTGGGCAAGTCCGGATAGAAATACTGCTTTCGATCAAAAGCGATTTCCCGACTGACCGAGCCCTCCAAAATCAGGGTCGCGAGGATTCCCAAATCGAGAGCCTGCGAATTCAAAACCGGCAAACTGCCAGGCATCCCAAGGCAAACCGGACAGACTTGCGCGTTCGCCGGTTGGCCGAAACGAGTCGAACATCCACAGAACAGTTTCGTGTTCGTCAAAAGCTGGACATGGACTTCCAAACCCACGATCGTTCGGCGAGTTTCGTTTCCTGAGTTGCTCATACGACCGGCCTCCGATCATGCCAGTCGGTCAACTGTTGCCAGCGATGGGCCAGCGACAACAACACGTCTTCCCGGTGCGGAGCGGCAATCGCCTGTAACCCAATTGGCAAACCATCTATAGAAAACCCGCAAGGAATCGAAATCGCGGGCAGACCGGCCAGATTCGCGGCGACCGTAAACTGGTCACTTCGATACGTCTGAACGGGATCGATTTCGCCATCGATCGGACCGGCCGGCGTTGCCGTGGTCGGCAACAGAATCACATCCACATTCCTGAATTCCTGCAACAACGCCTGTTGGACCAAGCGCCGAACCCGGCTGGCTTGTTCATAGTACTGTTTGTAGTAACCGGCACTCAACGAGTGAGTTCCCAGCAAGATTCGACGCTGGACTTCTTCGCCGAAAAAAGCTCCACGAGTCCGGGTGTACAACTCGTTCAGCCCATCACCGTCCTGTTCGGCCCGCGAACTGTAACGCACTCCGTCGAAACGGCTGAGGTTACTGCTCGCTTCGCTCATCGCAATGATGTAATAGACCGGAGTCAGCTGATCCGCAAACGGCAAGGCCGATTCTGTGACCTGCCCAACTTCCTTTGCCAACATTGCAGCGGCAAGCCGTATGGCCGAAGAAATTTCCGGATCAACCGCAGCGTCAAGCAGCTTTGGAATCCAGCCGACTCGCATTTTCGCGACGTCAACGGACAGCAACGTCTGAGGCGTCCCGATCGAAACGGCGGGACCTGTCGTTGCATCCAGCGGATCATATCCGGCAATAATCGACAATGTCGCAGCCAGGTCGACTGCCGTGCGACCCATGCAGCCGATCTGGTCGAGGCTGCTGGCATAGGCGACCAGGCCGTAGCGGCTGTTTGTTCCCCAAGTCGGTTTGATTCCGGATATCCCGCAAAGGGCTGCTGGTTGTCGAACCGACCCACCAGTGTCGGAGCCCAGGGCAATCGGGGTCATTCCCGCGCTGACCGCAACCGCTGAACCACCGCTGGAACCGCCAGGAACACGAGTCGTATCCCACGGGTTTCGGGTCAATTGAAACGCCGACGATCGGGTCGAACTCCCCATCGCGAATTCGTCCAGGTTTGTTTTCCCGATGACGATCGCGCCGGCCGCTTTCAGCCTGGTAACGACCGTCGCATCAAATGGCGAAACGTATTTCTCCAAAATCCTTGAAGCACAAGTCGTCGGTAAACCCTGTACGGAAATGATGTCTTTGATAGCAACGGGAACTCCGGCGAGCGGACCAGCCTCATTCCCATTTTTAACTGTCTTATCGATCCGTGTCGCAGCTTGAAGTGCGCCTTCACGATCGACATGCAAAAATGCACCGAGGCCTGAATCGACAGAATCAATTCGCTCCAAACAACGCTCGACGACCGCAACCGAGCTGATTTGACCCGACCGAATCTTGCTGGCCAGTTCCACAGCCGACGACATGGAGAGATCGCCGCTCATTTCAGAACCTGCGGAACCAGAAAATGTTGGCCGTCCGTTTCTGGTGTGTTGGCCAGGGCTGCTTCGCGATCGAGCCCTTTCACCAATTCATCGATTCGTTCAGCCCCAGACTCCGGCAGAATGGGCTGAAACAACGGCTCGACGTTGGCTGTTTCGACCGCGTCCACAATTTGAAAAAAGTCAAGCGTCTGCTGCAAACCAGTCAGCAATTTTTGCTCACCAGCAATTGAATCAGGCAGCGGCAACCGCGCCAGGTTGCAAAGAAATTTCAGATCGAAAGACTGGTTCGCCATCGCATTTGCTCACAGTGCAGCGAGGCTGAAATCGATTCCTACTTCTTGTGGCTGACTGGCAGATGAAACGGTTTCTGCTTGACGGCCTTTCGAACGGTTCCGCTACGCAAACATTGCGTGCAGACTCTGGCGTGCCGAACAGTGCCATTCTGCAACGAAATTTTGACGTTCTGCAGATTCGGGTGGAAATCGCGGCGGGTACAGCCGGTGATTTTTGTACCAACGCCACCGAGGTACTTCGCCTTGCCGCGAGTCTGGATTCGGTTTCCCTTTTGAACTCGCTTTGAGCAAACTTCACAAACGCGGGCCATCGGCGTTGTAACTCCTGTTAATCGCCTAAATGGCGAAGATCACTTTTGAAAACTGCATGAACCAATGCCATTCGGCATTTGGCAACTCCCGCCGAAACCCAAATGGTGCCCGCCGGTCCGTAAATCGAATCGGGGAATATAGCCCAAAAACGTGGCCATGAAAAGGCGTAACGAGTTCAATATCGCCCCAAATTTGGGCGGTTTTGCCATCGACAACGACTTGGTTTTCTGTGTTTGTCAAACACTTGGCCAAATTGGATTTCACACGGCCAGCAGGTGACAAACTCGACATTCATGCGGAAATTACCGGTAAACACGTATGGATTCCATATCCACGGTTTTCCTATACTGCCACGGAAATCGCGGCTGGATGGGCCGATTGATTCCAACAGATTTTTGGGAAAAAGCGAGAGCCATGCGAAGGATTGCAATAATCAACCAGAAGGGTGGCGTTGGAAAAACGACTACCGCTGTGAATCTGAGTGCCGCGCTCGCCGGGACAGGCCAGCGAGTTTGCCTGATTGATCTCGATCCACAAGCCCACGCATCGCTCCATTTCGGAATGACGCTCGAGCCGACTACACCATCGATTTACGATTGCCTGACCGGCAAAAAATCATTGGCAGATGTGCGCACGCGAATCGATGACAACCTCTGGCTCGTTCCTTCACATATCGACCTTGCTGCCGCCGAACTGGAATTGTCCGGTGAAGTCGGTCGCGAAATCATCTTGCGTGAGTTGGTATCCCGCGACGATCTCGAATTTGATTTTCTGATTATTGATTGCCCGCCGTCACTGGGCGTGTTGACACTCAATGCGTTGACGACGTGCGGCGAAGTTTTCCTGCCGATGCAGCCGCATTTTCTGGCGCTTCATGGCCTGAGCAAACTGCTCACCACCATCGAACTGGTCGCCCGCCGGTTGAATCCGGTTCTGACCCTGTCCGGTATCATGTTTTGCATGGTCGAGACGGGAACGCGACTGGCTGGTGAAGTTGTTTCAGATGTCGAAGAGTTCTTTGCCGCCGAGCGCCGAAAAAACGGACTCTGGTCCGACGCAATTATTTTTGAAACGCGGATTCGAAGAAACATCCGTTTGGCCGAAGCACCCAGCTACGGTCAATCGATCTTCCAGTATTCTCCGTCCTGCCACGGTGCCGACGACTATCAACAGCTGGCCCTGGAAGTTCTCGAGCAATCGACGATGCTGCCTCCGGAGTACGATGTCGAGAATGTGATTCCGGCCAGCGGGTAGTCAGGTCGAACGCGTTTGAACTCCACCGTGATCAAAAGAACCGGATGCTGAGCGGATAGTTCCACACCTCGCCGTCACTTGCTTTGATGCCTGCGATGATCGGAAACACGATTCCCAACACTGCAAGCAGGATGGCTAACGGAAATCCGATGAGGAAAAAGAAAAGCACAACGCAAACCGCGCCGTAAATCAGGGAACTGATAATCCAGTTGGCCGCAGCGCGCCCGTGTGCATCAATTTCCGGCATCGTGTTTTTCTTGATCTGCCAGATCACGATTGGGGCTACATAGCCAATCAAAGTTGTTGGTCCCAACAACATCGACAGGTGCAATATCATGGCCCAGGTATTTGGATTTGCATTCAGCGAATTTGACCCCTGATTCATTTCGACGCCCTTTTCAATGTCTTGGTGTTAAGAGCAAGAGTGTCGGCGAAACTGCCCGATTCACTTCGGTGGACGAGTTCTGGTTGCAAAAAACACGGCAACCACGATCACCAACGCCAGCGCGATCCCGCCAAACAGAATGCCGCCAATCAATGCCAGTTCAGTCACTCCCATTCCAAACATCGACGAATTCTCCTGTTTCGTATCCGCGGACGAACACTGAGGGATGATACCACGCGTTCTTGCTCCAGTCAGTCCTTGTTGCCCATGTTCGTTGCGTGGACGACAATATTGGTTGATTTTCTGCACTGCCGCCTGACTGGTAATTCTTGATGAAGCCTTCGATGTCCGTATCTTCTGTTCCTGCCCAGATCAAATTGTTGAAAAACCGGCAGCGAAGGCTGTTGTCGGGGCACGACTGGGTCTTTAGCAATGAAATCGATCCGGTCAGCCTGCGAGACGTCCCGCCAAACCGCGGTGACGTCATTCATTTAGTCGATCATCGGAACCAGTTTCTGGCCACCGCCTGGTATAACCCAGGCACTCTGATTGCCGCTCGTGTCATTGATCGTCGCCCCCGTGCCAACTTTGATCTTCAGTTGCTGGAACAACGGCTGGAGTATGCTCGCCAAATTCGTGACCGAATGTTTGCGACTCCGCATTACCGATGGATTCACGGCGATTCCGATCAATTGCCCGGTTTGGTAATTGACCGTTTTGGCGACTGCCTGTCGGTGCAGATTACATCCGGGGGCATTGAGGCAATGCGTGACGTGTTGCTGCCTATGCTACTCGAAATGAAATCGGTTACCGGAATCGTAGTCAACGACGATTTGGATTTTCGAAAACTGGAAGGTTTGCCTGTCGGACCCGTGCAAACGTTCGGTGTTGTACCTGAGTTCCTCACCGCGATCGAAGCCGGATTGAAGTTTTCTTTTCCATCGACTGGCGGACAAAAGACTGGCTGGTTCTACGACCAGCGCGACAACCGTCAGCGATTGGCCCGTTACGCGGCCGGGTGCTCTGTCGCCGATCTCTATTCCTATGCCGGCGCCTGGGGAATTCACGCGGCCAGCCAGGGAGCAAACAGCGTCACCTGCGTTGACAGTTCGAGAACGGCAATCGAAATGGTCGGACAAAACGCCGCCGCCAACTCAGCCAGTATCGAAGCCGTCTGTGCCGACTCGCTCGACACACTGAAGCAATGGAACACTGACAAGCGGACGTTTGACATCGTCATCATCGATCCACCCGCTTTGATCAAACGCAGAAAGGATATCGACGCTGGCCTGCAATCCTATTTCCAGCTAAACCGCCTGGCAGGCCGAGTCGTTGCGCCGGGAGGCATCCTGGTTTCCTGCTCCTGCTCGCATCATCTGCCCGAAGACGAATTGATTACGATCATCAACCATGCGGCCTTCAAAGATGGCGGGCGGCCCGCGCAGATTCTGGAGATCGGAGCCCAATCCGCCGATCATCCTGTTCATCCCGCGATGCCGGAAACCAGATACCTCAAATGCATTTTCGCGCGAATAGGATAGTGCTGAGTCGCCATTCGAAATTGGGACGCAAATCATAGTAGCACGGTGTCCTCCACCGTGAATCAAATGGGTGCTCCGGGAACCACGGTGGGAGACCAGCGTGCTACTTTAGAATCAATCCGGCATTCACGCTGTTTTTCGGACGGCCCCGGTATCGTCGGGAATGCCAAACAGCTTTTCGCCGACATTTTGAAAGGGAACGATCTGCTCCAACTGCTCACGGTTTTTTCGAAACCATGTTCCAACGATCAAACGAAGGTTCACCGAAAGAATATCGTCCCCGTCCAGGACAGGCTTTTCGCCAATCGAATTTAACTGCGCGACCAAGGCCCGACGATTCTCAGCGGTCCGGGGAACGGGAAAGGCGTTGACGAATGCCCCTTTGGAAAAGACCAGGCAAACTTTTTTTCGCGCAGTGAAGTTGACTTCCATGACTCCATGGAGCTTTCGTTCGGCATTCCGAACGCGACCAAGTTGGCTGGAAAGTCGCCGCAGCGAATCCCACTGGTTACAGAATATCGCGGCCCGTTCGTATTGCAGTCGCGAAGCTGCCTCGATCATCTGGTTCTCCAGCCGCGTAACTGTCTGCGAATCATTGCCGTCCAGAAATCGAAAAACCTGCTCTACCCGTCGCTGATAATCCTGACGGGTACAGTACGAAGCACACGGAGCCGGACAACTTCCCAGTTCGTGCCGCAAACAGGCAGCCCGATCGGCTTCCCCGGCGAACAACTGCAATTGATCGCCGAAAACAAAACCGGTTTTGTCCGAACAGTCCCGCAGTTGAAAAGCATGATTGAGCGCAACGATTGATTCGACCAACTGACTGGTGCCGGTGATCGGACCATATGCACGCAGGCATCGAACCGACAGCCGCCTCGCCAAAAATGCATGAGGTGCTGCCGAATCACTGATCGCAACATAGGCTGGCTGACGACGATGCGGCTGACCCTGTGAGTTGTATTCCGGTCGCCAGCGATGAATCAATTCCTGTTCACGCAATAGCGCCAACAAGTCATGACCCGTCGGCTGCCAAACGATTCGCGAAGCCGCGTTGCAAATCCGTTCCATTTTTGGATCAGCTGGCGTCGAGGCAAAATACGACAACAATCTGTGCCGCAGCGATTTCGACTTGCCGACATAAATCAGCCGCTGGTCTGCATCGACCCAGCCATACACGCCGGGCAGGGGAGGGGCGTGTTTTCGCAAAAGGGCCCGGCATTCCACTCGGCCCTTTGCCAACATCATCTGGCCGACTTCGCCAAACACGGCGCGATTCAGAAACGATGGCCCGAACCCGGTGAATCCGTTTTCCGTTGTTGCAATCCCTGCCATGAAGCGTCCACCATTCGATCCATCTTCGCCCCCTCTCCTGCGAAAGAGAGCTGTGGGGTGAGGGTAATACAAATATCGTCCCTGCCAATTCCCGACTGTGATTCTCACAGGACAGGGATCGAAATTCAACTGCACCAGTTTTCGACGGATGCTGGCAAATGGTGCTTTCGCGGTTCAGATTTTTGCAGCTCGGGAAAAAACAGCCCCCGAATCGGTTTCCCGAATCAGGGGCTGTGCCTTTTTACAGCAGGTTCAACACCCGCTCGGCCAGGCCTTTTTCGCCCAACACGATTTTCAGTTCGCCTTTCGTTGCGATCTTTTCGAGAACTTCCAGTTCCCGTAGACGCATCAACGTCGGGTTATCAGCCAACAGTTTGGCAGTGTTGGCCTGGCTGCGAATCGCTGCCGTTTCTTCACGTCGCGAAATCAGGTTGGCCTCAGCCGCCTTTTTGGCTTCCGTAACGCGGTTCATCAGGTCCTTCATGTCCCCTGGCAAGATTACGTCGCGGATACCTGTCGAAACAATTTCCAGACCCAACTCATTCGCCCGTTGACGTATTGCCTGCTCAAGTTCACGGGCAACCGAATCCTTGTCAGCCAGGAACACATCGAGTTCGCGACCGCCCACGACTGCACGCAACGCCAACTGGGCTTCGCGGTACAGCGACTGGCAAACGTTATCCGAACAGCTTGCTGCCTTGCGGGCATCCACGATCCGGTAAGTCACCAGGGCGTTCATCCGAATGCTAACCTTGTCGGCAGTCATGATTTCCTGACCGCTAACATCGGCAGTCGTTTCGCGAATGTCAAACTCGGCCACCCGCGCGTCTGCCGCGTTCTTCCAAAACGCGTACAAACCAGGCGACAAAATTTCGACAAACCGTCCTTCGACAAACAACACGCCCACGTGATCGCGATCAACTGTGCAAATATCCAGCAACTGGGTCGCCAACTTTGAACGAGTGATGACCTTCAGGTCCTCGTGTTCAAAGCGAACCGTTCGCGCATCGATCACTTCGACCCGCACCTCACGAACGCCAGTCCAGTATGCGTACAGACCTGGCGGCAAAACGTGACTGAATCGGCCATCGATCCAGACCAGTCCGCGCTGGTGGTCTTTCATGTCAAGCACAACAGCCCGATCCTTCAGAGTACCCGAGCGGACGATCATGTCCAGCCGTTCATGGACCAGCCACGGATCACGCTGCGAAACTACTTCGACACGCGACTTCATCCACGGATCGAACATCCAGCGTCGGCCCTTCAGCAACAGTCCCTGGAATTCGCCATCGCGAAAAAGCAGACCGATTTCGTAGCTATGAATTTTGATTCGCTTGAACATTGGGAAGCCGGACTCCAGTCGGAGAAGGAAAAAGAAGTATCTTGAAACCGCGTGGCCGCCTTTGTTTGACCGTCAGCCGCAGGCGTCCGCGCCAACGTATTGAGTACGCCAGCAGCAGACGGTCAAACCAAAACAAAGGACGCGAATTGCAGGCAAACGTTCGGGTTTGTTTCAAAAACTGACTTGTTCAAAAACGCTATTGGGTGGCGGGACGAATGCGGATCACATTTGGAATCACGGAGTTTGTTTGAGTTGGGAAGTTGAATGCTTTGGACGGGAGAAGTCCAAAACGACTTGCCTGTGACATTGCCACAACCTGGTCAATTTTGTTTTTCTCCCGCCTCCTGCCTCCAGCCTTCCCCCCGGAATCCACGCACTGCAAAGTGTTCTTTCATGCTGCCCCCGGCAAATTGCAATTGCGTCCCGCACCTTTCGGTACGGAAATCCTGAGACCCATTGAGTCCCGCGTGCAATGCAAATCGGCCAAAGGCTGATCGGACAAACGCCCGCCTCCCGCCAGCTTCATGGTCAGCGTTTTCATGCGCCGTGTGCCAACTCTTTCGAGTTGGCGTTGGTACGGGAGTCGAACCCGCGACAGCCAGAGTTACGGTCTGGTGCTCTACCCACTGAGCTAACCTGGGTGACGTCGTCATTGTCATAACCCATGTCCGGAACACGGCGATACCAGTCGAAACCACAAACCACCGCGCCGCTGGCCCAACGACGTCAAACAAACAGAGCATCATCAATGCAACAAGGTTCGGCATGACACAGTTGAGATACCTGCTGCACAGACCGAACCTATGTGAAACGCGGAATTTTGCTGTCGGCGGAACTGGGACAATCGCTGGCAATCTTGTTGGAACAATTGTCCCCAATTGTTCGTTGCGCAGCATGGTGTCAATCGCAACTGCGCAAATGAACAATTGCGGACAATTGTTCTATTATCCTGCAAGCACGAGCGCGAGGATTCGAACCCCGTTGGCCAGGCTTGGAATCTGGCTGCTCTCCCAGGAGCACACTCGTAGGCAGGCTGGAGGCGGAAGGCCGGAGGCTGCAGGAAACGTTGCGCCTACAGTCTCCTGCCAACAGTCTCCAGCCTGTCCAGGGGACGGGTGGGACTCGAACCCACGCGAGGTTGCTTAACAGGCAACTGCTCTGCCACTGAGCTACCGACCCGAAAATGAAAAAAACGGTGTCGCTGACTGACATCGGGTTGCAGAAATTCATCAGGTTCCGAAAGCATGTCACCAGCACACGATTCTCTCGCGATTGCACCAAACCGAACGGCCATTCTGCCGCTCGATTTCGTTGCCGCATCGAAAATATTGAAAAAGCGGGATCATGAATGGTTCAGGTTCGTATTTGCCGTCAAGAAAAACCGGATTCGGGGTTGTACGACTGGACCCAAAGATTGGTTGCGGGTTCGCATGTCGGCGCAATCCTGGAGAACCATGAGCAGCCCACGAAATATTCCTCGGTGTCATTCGGATAGCTCAAATCAAGAAGCGGTTGACAACGCTGAATACCGAATTTCCAGCATCGGGCCCGTGAGACTTTTCTGAGTTTGGGGCTGAACAATCGGCAAATTTTTACTGAGGTGAAAAACCAGCCTCAATTTGGCCTGTTTTTGACCAGACCCGACAAATTTTTCTCGCCGAATTCGTTTCCTTCGGTCGATGAATCCTCGTGAAACCTCTTGCGGGAGGAAGGGACACGGATCGTCCCGTTTCAGGATAGAAGTCACGCCATGGCGATGGAGCGGCATGGCGTGACTTTTTTTGTGGACCCTCGACGTTCACCTTCTTGCATGCGGCACCAAATCAATGTGCCGCCCCGAACATAACTGCGTTGATGAACAAGCGTTGCAGGGCTGGGTACATGGCGCGGAAGTTGGGGTCGTCGGTGAAGGCGATCACGTGACCGTCTCCCACGCCGCGATAAACTGCGTAAGGTGAATCGGCCAGCAATCCCTGGCTGGTTGGCCAACAGAATCCGCTGGCGAGCAGTTTGTCTTTGGCTGCAAACGAAACCAGCGAACGTCCTTCGGTTTCACCGGTCGGTGACAGGATCAACGAACCGGAATAAAAAATGTCGAGTTCCGGCCGATAGCCAAACGTGACCCAATGCTTCTGGAAAACGCTGGTCCGGAAAAACGCACCTGGCACATTGTCGGGGCGGACTTTCTCGATCTTGTCTTCTTCTTTGCGATCACCCGGCAGTTCGACTTTTCGTTCAACCACCAGATTCTTGAGCAATCCGGTTTCCGGATCAGCTGCCCAGGCTGTGCCGCCCCGCATGGTGACCAGTGTTCCGCCTCCAGCGATCCAGCTTCGCAACTCCTCAGCACGACTCTTGCCAAAACCGTTGTCAGCGCTGTAATTGCCATCAGGCAAAATGATCGTGTTGTAATCCGCAAGATTGACAGCCGAAAAATCCTGGCCTTTGACTCGGGTCGTTGGATAAGCGAGCTTCTCATCAAACAAATGCCAGGTGTGCCCGCAAGACTCGCTGGTCGGTTCGTGAACAACGAGCAAAATCTTTGGAGGCCGGACCCAATGCACATCGGGCCCTCCCATATGGACGCCTTGTTGAACGTAAGCCGAATCGGCCGGGACGACTTCGATTTTGAATTTCCTGCAAGCCTCCCGAATCGTGGTATCCAGGTTGTCGCCGTTGCCGGAAACTTTTGCGATCAGGGTTCCCCGCGCATAGTCGCGGTCGTTGATCCGAAAAGCTTCGTCGGCGACATGCGTTCGCACACCTTGTTGAATCAACCACGAAAGGGCCTGCATCGCGCCGTCAGTACCGGGAATCAGGTACGCGACTTTGGCGACCGAAAAATCCGGTTCGGCGACGGGGGCGTTCGGGTCCCAGACCGTGCTCTTCACATCGGTCGCTCCCGATTGGATACAGGAAACGTCGAATGACAGGGGAAGGCTCCACGCAGTCACGTCGTAAATTTCATCGGCCAGCCCCAGTTCATTCCGCTCCAGTTGCCGCCGCAGAAACTTTTCGTCCATCTCGACGTTTTGATCCATCAAGGCCCGCAACAATCGGCCTGCACCCTGCGCGACCGGTACATGGAAACTTCCTGCCGGAACGGTTGTCTCGATATCCCTGTTGCTGGCGATTTCTTTTCCGGAAACCAGCATCGTCTCATCCAGCTTGCGAACTTCGATACCATTTCGCATCAACAATTGGGCCAGCTCCACCGCGCGGTCCGGGCGATCGTTCAGCAGAAAATAATGTCGAACCGGTCCTTCCGAACCCAGTTCCACGGACCGTTGGCGAGAATGGTAAAAATCCAGCAGTAGTTTCTCGTGATTGGTCGCAGCGAATTCGATTGTGGCCAAGCCGCTGATGTAGTTGTGGCGAACTCCGTCGTGGTAGGTCAGTTGCGTTTCGTCTTCCCGATCCACGACCAGGCCCCTGGCACTTGCCTGTTCCCAGAGAATTCCCAGTCCGCCCTGGAGCGTCGGCCATTCGCTGCCATAGCCAGGATAAAACGCATCAAAGATTTCGCGTGTCACATAGCCGAATCCATACTTGTCGAACCAGCCAGCCTGGTACATCCCCATTCGGTTGAACCACTCGTGTTGCGTCGGAAGCAAATACGGATTTTTCGGATCGGCTGGTGGCGAAAAATAGTAGTTGCTGTTGGCTCCCATCTCGTGCGAGTCAACATAAATCTGTGGATACCATTCGAGAAATGCCGCAACTTTGCCGCGAACTTCCCGCTGGCTGTGCCGGAACCAGTCGCGATTCATGTCGAACCAGTAGTGATTGAACCGGCCACCTGGCCAGCGCTCGGTGTGTTCGTTGGAGGCAGGGTTACTTTGGCTGAACAGTCCCCGAGTTTCGCGAAAGACGTTTACAAACCGGTCACGACCATCGGGGTTTTGCAGCGGATCGATGATGACGACGAGATCTTTCAGCTTGTCCTGGGTTTCGGCCCGACGATCGGCCAGCAAATGCCAGGCGGTCAACAATGCAGAATCACTCGGCGAAATTTCGTTTCCATGGACGCAATAGGCCAACCACAATATCGCCGGAGTCGTTTTGGCGATTTCGTCTGCCGCAGCCTGGTCGCAAGATCGCGGATCAGCCAGTTTTTGAATGTTCGCCTGAATCTCGTCCAGCCTTGCGATGTTTCCCGGCGAAGAGATCACGAGGTAGTTGAGCGCGCGTCCTTCGTAGGTTTGACCGTAATTCACAAGGCGTGTTCGATCGGGCGCAGCCTTGGCGAGCGACTCCAGGAAAACCGAAATCTGGAGATGGCTCGAAATGTCCTGGCCCCAGTCATAACGCAAAACGGATTTGCTATCGGGAATGGCCGGATCTGCATCAATGCCTGGCAACGGCAGCAACCAAAGTTCATCTCCAGGTTTGCTTCGCTTCAAATCGTGGGGCGAATCTTCGGACTGAATGGCCGTAACCGGTTTGTCAGTAACCAACAAAATCAGCAACGCAAAGACTGGGACAAGAACTCGAAAAGCAGACTGTTTCATACCCGGATAATTCCCTGGAAATATTGATTGCGGCCAGATTTGGCAACCCTCCAGTCTATTTGCTGCGAATCGTTTTTGAATCTGGCAAGGCAAACATAAGCCGAATCTGGGGCCAAATCCTTCGATTTCAGCCGAATTCAGCCAATTGCAACAATCACTCCAGAGGAATTTTCGTGGCCATCATTCACAATCCCAATGTGGACCCTAAAATGGATGGCGTATTGTTCGAACCCGGTCGCCGATCTCCCGGACGCGCGTTCACCGGTTCGATGGTAGTTACTTGCCATGCCAGATTCGCCCTGACGAAGTCAATTTCGACGACGTCATCGCCATCGGGCAGTCCGGGAAATGTCTGTGTGTTTTCAAAAACCTCCAGTATTGGTTTTGCTTTCAGCATCATCCATCGCCGGGATTGTCCTGGACCGTTGGTTCGACATTGATTTGCCAATTTGGCTTGGGCTGATTTTGGCGTCGTTTGGATTGTGGTTGGTAACCCGCGAGCATTCGACGCTTCACTGGCCAGAAACGGGCGCAGTTCTCGTCCTTTCGACATGGCTGGCTGCCGGCGGAATGTGGCACCACGTTTGTTGGAACCTGTTTCCGGAAAACGAGATCGGCAGGTTCGCAACAACTGAAGGTCAACCGGCTGCGATTCGGGTCCGACTGACTGGCGAACCGAAGTTGATTGAAGGACGCACTTCTTCTCCGCTCTCTTCGCTGGGTGATGAACCAAGGTACAAGATTTCCGCAGTGGCCCAGGAAATTCGCAGTGGTAACCATTGGCAACCCGTTACAGGAAAAGTCGATGTGTTTGTGCGTGGAGTCTTCGAGCATGCGACGGGCGGCGACACCGTTGAAATCTACGGTGAAATAAAATCGTCTAAATCACCATCCAATCCGGGTGAATTTGACTTCTACAAGTACAGTCGGGGTGAACGCCGACTGGTTTGGGTGGCGGCTCGGTCACCTGAGGCCATCCAAAACAAACATTCCAGGCGGTCCGCGCATGCAAGCTTGCGTTCCGGGATTCGCAGCCATTTGGGAAGTGTGCTTGATGATTACGTTCCGGATTCGCAAATCGCTGCGGCGTCGGCGATCCTGCTGGGAAACCGTTCATTAATCAGTCCCGACGAACAGCAACAATACCTGATGACGGGAACGGTTCACATTCTTGCAATTTCCGGATTGCACATTGGGATTATGTCGGCCGGACTGTTTCTGTTGCTGCGATTGGGGCTGTTGCCGCGCCGAACCTGTCTGATCCTGGTAGTAATGGCCGTCTTTTTCTACGCCTGGACCGTGGAGTTCACGACTCCGGTTACGCGAGCAGCGATTTTGATCGCGATGTTTTGCTTGTCGCGAATCATCGGCAGACAGGCCCGGGCGAGCACGATTCTCTCGTTTTCAGCATTGATGATCATTGGGCTGTCACCATCCAGCGTTTTCTCTGCTGGAACGCAACTGTCATTTCTCGCCGTGAGTATCCTTGTTTGGGAAGGCCGACGAGTTCCTGGAGAAAAGGTTACCGATCCGCTCCAGGTTTTGATTTTGCAAACAAGGCCGCGGCCCGTGAAGGCTTTGCATGGCCTCTGGTCGGCCATTCGCCGAACGATTCGGGTCAGCACATTGATCTGGATGTTTGCAATGCCGCTGGTTGCTTTGCGATTTCATCTGTTCTCGCCCATAGGCTTACTGGTCAATCCGCTTATCATTTTTCCGATGACAACGGCGCTTTATGGCGGATTGATCGTGATGATTTTCGGCGACTGGCTGTCACCTGTGGCAGCAATCGGCGGCTGGCTGTGCGGCAAGTCGCTGGCAGCGATTTCATGGCTGGTTTCCGTTTCGGCTGACTACCCAGGCGGGTGTGATTGGGTGATCGGTCCTCCGGTTTTGTCCGTGATCATTTATTATTTGTGCCTTTGGTATCTGGCCGGGCGAGACAAAAAGGAGTTTCGACTGGCGGCTCCCCTGGCAATGACGTTTGCCTGGCTGGTCCTGGGCTGGTCCGTTCCCGAAGCCGCCACGAGGATAATCGGAAATGCTGGACGGCCTCGAATGGAAGTGACGTTTGTCGATGTGGGACACGGAAGTGCAGCGATCGTGCGGCTTCCCGATGGAAGACACTTTATGTTTGACGCGGGAAGTTTCGGATCAATTGACCGGGGATTGCGGGGAAGCTCCGCCTGTTTGTGGACCGCCGGAGTGGATCATATCGATGCAATTTTTATCAGCCATGCCGACACGGACCACTTCAACGCTGTGCCATCGTTGTGCGAAATGTTTTCGGTAGGCAAAGTCTGGATCAGTCCACAAATGATGGCAAAGGGAGGCGCGGGGGGTTCGGCCAGCGTCAATTTTCTGCTGGAAAGTCTGGCCTGCTCAAAAGTGCCTGTCGGAGTTCTGTTTGCGGGCTGTGAACTGGATTGCGGGCCCACTGTCGTGGCCGAAGTAATCGCGCCACAGGAATCCGCAAACAGCGGCAACGACAATTCGGACAGTATCGTTTTCCGCATCAGTTACCAGAACCAAAGCGTGTTGCTGACCGGTGATATCGAACCGCCCGGGATGGAACAGTTGAGTGTGTTGAAGGATTTTCCGGTTACCGTTGCCTCGGCTCCCCATCATGGAAGCATGGGAAGCGACCCCAACAGATTTTGCGAACTCGCCAAACCACAAATCGTCGTGATCAGTGCCAGTCGGGAAAAGCTTTCACCGACAAGCCTGTCAACCTATCAAAACCTGGTTGGGACATCCTTGTCTACAAGTCATAGAGGAGCGACCCGGTTCCAATTCGATGCCAACGGAGTTCGCTGGAAAACATGGGACGATTGCCATTTATCGATTCAGAGATGGAATTCAAACAATGGCTGGAGTGGGACTGTTGAGTCTACGATTCTTCGGCCGACAAATACTCGTGATGATTAATGCGCCAGAGTGCGGCTGCCATTGTCACGATCGAAATCAGGGCCAAAATCCCCAGATGTACCCAGACTCCAAAATCGCCGTACAGCATCCGGTAGGTTTCTTCGCCGTCCGGAAACGGGAACAGCCAACCTACCCAGCGAAACACAAGTTCCTGTATGTGATACCGAACCGAGACGAACCTGACGATTGCAGGAACGTTGGCCAGAAACAATTCGGATACCAGGGCCCAGGCGACGCAAGCAACCATCGCCCGTTTGAAAAACAGAACTCCCAGAAACGACAAAACGCAGTCATAGACAATCGACGCGACAGCAAACACGGCCATCATCGACAGACACAATTGGACCGTATCGCCGGTCAGATCGCCAGCCAGCCGCGCAATCAAGACACTGCCGCAAATCGCTATCAAACACACACCCCAACACTGCAGCAGCGAGGCCAGATATTTTCCAAGCAAACTGGAAACACGACCCCACGGTCGGCTCGCGAGGTAAACCCACGTCCTGCCCTCGAGGTCCGAGTCCACAATCGTCGATGACCACAGCAACAGGGACAGAAAACAGGTGATCGAAACGAGAACAAGAATCAAAAACTCCGGAACGATCACATTGACGGTCGCACCCATCAATCGCGGCACAAACAGAATCAGGAACATCATCCCGGGTGGAAAAATGGCCAGGACACCGGCCACCATCAATCGCTGCACCGTAAAGTTGCGGACGAGTTCAAAAGTACATATCGCCATCGGTCCTTCGAACAGAACCTTGCGAAACAGTTCACCATTTCCGGCCCTCGAATCAGCCTTCTCCACGGTGGTACCTCATTAACGTCGAGAAGAGATTGCGCAACGATTCATCGGCGGAATAGAGCTCGGTTACAGTCGCTCCAATTTCACTCAGGATGGCAGCCAGCGAAGTTCGAACGGCCAATGCGCTCTCCGTCGAAATTTCAACGGTCTCGCCATCAGCCCCCAAGCGCACATGATTCACAGGACAATCCCGCATCAGGTGGCTGGCCAACAGTCTCGGTTTGTCTGTTCGAATAACAATCTTGCCGGGACTGTCTGCCAACATCTCACGCACGTCCTCTGGCGATCCCGATGCCAACAAGCGGCCACCGGAAACCAGCAGGAATGATGGGTTCACCGCTTCGACTTCGTGCAACACGTGGCTGGACAAAATCAGGCTTTTGCCTTCGCGAACCCAGTCTTTCAAATAGTTGGTCATTTCAAAACGGCCCACGGGATCGAGCCCATTGAACGGCTCGTCCAGAATCAGCAGTTCCGGATCGTGGGCAATCGCCTGGGCCAGCTTGACCCGCTGCCTCATCCCCAGCGAATAGTCCCGCATCGGCCGGTTCATCGCGTAATCAACCTTAAGCACGGTCAACGAATCAACCGCGCGCTGTTTCGCATCGGCACTGGAAAAACCATACATCCGCGTCAGACACGTCACCCATTGCAGCGCGGTCACCTGCGACAGATTCGGTTCGACGGCGGGGCACAAGCCGACCCTTCGCAACAAGTGTCCATTCTTCCATGGATTTTGTCCGAACAGCAAAACACGGCCAATCGTCGGGCGAAGCTGCCCAAGAATGAGATTGATCATCGTCGTTTTGCCGGAACCGTTGGGACCGAGCAAGCCCCACGCGCCCGGTTTCAACGACAAATTAATGTCATTAACGCCGATCACGGATTTGTAGAGCTTGGTTACGCCAGACAGTTCAATCATTTTTTTCGAGAGTCATCAGGAATGCATGCTGCGACCAATTCGCCGCCAGAAAACCACCAGAGAACCAACCGACAACAAGAACAGCATCAACAGGCTGGGCCAAACGTTTTCAAACTTGTTAAATCCAAAAACCCAGTTTTGGACTTCTCCCAGTGCGATATACAGCGACATGGGCGACCAGCCACTCATACCACCATCATTGGCAAGTTCCATTGGGGACTTTTCGAGGGTAATGGCCCTCGAAACCAGGACCGCCAACCAGGCACCATGCCCCAACAGCCAAACCGCGAACCAGGCGAAACTGGCAAAACGACTCTCTTGAGTCAGGCTCGAAAGGGCAATCGCCAATGACGCTGTGGGAATCACCAAAACGATCGTCGCCAAAAATATTCGAAACGGCACGTCCCAGGTCAGTATGATCACTCCAAGATCGGGCGATAAAAACAGACCCGTTACATACAGGGCCAGCGCTGGCAGCGTGGAAATGAATGAAAGAAAAATTGCCGGAATCGCAAGCTTTCCAAAAACATATTCCATTCGCCCGATTGGTCTGGAAAAATACAGCAAGAACGCCCGCGAACGAAAGTCGCGAGATACCAATCCCGGTGCCACAAATCCCAACAGAAACACCATGGCAATCGCTTGCGGGTATCGAAAAAAAGTCATCAACAACCAGCGCCAGACGATACGACGCGTCTGAATGGCGTCGCCATCCTCCAAGGCCGTTCTCAAAACGTCGGTTTGTGGCATGAACTGCAGCCGCTCCGCCAGGATCGCCGGCCCGATTTCTTCCCGAACGGCGCGGCGAACATCTTCCATCGTCCGCTCGGCCGGATTCCCCCTGGAAAACGACGAAAGTGGCGTCTGCAAAGTCTGCTCTGCGAAATAAAGTCCAGCTCCCCAAAACAAAATCGGCATCCAGGCAAAAAGGAGAATTCGTTTTACCCAAGTCGACTTCAGCGCCAAACGGCATCCGGTCTCGGCAATTGCACCGATGCGGTTGGCCGGTCCACGGATCGCTCCGGACCAGGACCGGTAACCCAGATCATGTACGGGCATCAGCCTGCTCCTCGATCGATTTCAAAAACACGGACTCGAGAGAGTTCTTCGCCGGGCTTATCGAATGAACGACCGCACCCGTTTCACTTGCAATTTTCCAGATCGATTCATGCAGTTTGGCATCGCCTCCCCGAATTCCAACCGTGGTCCCGTTGTCCGCTGAGGCGGCATAGCCCCGCTTCTGCAAGGCGGCGACGAACGCTTCGATCCCCGAATCCAGTTGGACGGAAATCACGTCGGCGACCGGGCGGTTGATCGCTTCCAGTGACTGGTTCAGCCGCATTCGTCCATTCGCCAAAATAACCACGTGGTCGCAAACCGATTGAACGTCCGGCAGAATATGGGTCGAAAGCAAAACCGATTTCCCGTGGCGTTTTGCAAGGATCCGGATGCGTGACAACAGCGAGTCGCGTTCTTCCGGGTCCAGACCCGATGTCGGCTCGTCCAGGATCAGCAAATCCGGATCGTGAACCAGTGCCGCCGCGAATTTTACCTTTTGCCGCATGCCGGTACTGTAGCCTTCGACGGCCCGATACCGATCTTCTTTCATGTTGCAAAAATCGAGAATTTCGTGAGCCCGCCGCAGACCTTCAACAGGATCCATTCCGGAAAGCGTTGCGGAGAATCGCACGACCTCGACGCCCGTCAATCCAGGAATGTAACAGTCATCTTCCGGAACGTACCCAATTCGGCTGCGAATCCACCGCCCGTTCTTTCGCCCCAGCGGTTGACCCAGAACTGATCCCGTCCCTGAAGTGCTTCGAACCAGTCCCAACAGCAACTTGATCAGCGTGCTTTTGCCCGCGCCATTTGGGCCAAGCAAACCAGTTACGCCAGTTCCAATATCGAGATCGACATCGCTGAGCGCAAAATGCGCACCGAATTTCTTGCTAATGCCGGATAACGATATCAGCGGTTGCATTTGCACTTTGAAGGAAATCTCAGTTGGGTATTTCGATTTATTGGCAACCGCCCAAGCCCAACCATTCGCATCGGTCGAACGGTTCTTGGATCCTTCCGGCCAATTTGGAAATAAAGCCCGGTTATTTGAACCGGGCCATTATTCAAAAACCACGATGGAGAACCTGCCAAACGACCGGTCCAACGGCAAACGCCAATTTATGACCATGCCGATCGTGCAGGTACGATTGGAATTCCTCAACAAATGAATTCAGGGTGACGCCGAAAATCGGCTACCAGCCCATGACCATGTTCGACTCGATAACTTTTCTGGCCTGATCCAGGTCTGTTCCCGTCTCATGCATGTAAAGGCGAATCGCATGAACCTTGTCACCGGCCGCCTTGGACAAACAGTCCCGTGCAACCGAACATGGATCCACGCCCTTGCCCTTGATTCCCAAAAACGCCTTGGAAATCACCCAGCTCTCTCTTGGACGTTTGGTCAATCGGAGGATTTTCTCACCAGGATAACTGTCGGTCACGACCACCGTGGCGGCCCCTTCGTCAGCTGCCCAGGTGATGATTATATGTGCTTCAGTTTCTACTTCGTACAACGGCATTGGTTTTCCTCCTCGCTCCAATTTTTGCCCACCTGTGGAGGCCCGATGCTGATTGGCGAACGATCAGCTAAGGCCTTTTACAACAATCCCAGGCTCAGCCCCATTCTGACACCGGCCATCGTATTTTTCCAGACGAGCGAGTGCCCCTAATTCTGGACTGTCTGTCTGCTTTTCACGCAATTTCCAAAGCCAGCACGGGCAATTGTCGTTTTTTTCAGAATAAATCCGGTCTTGAGCCCGGTTCGTCGGTGTTCGAGCAGAAGAATTGCGAAAAACGAATCTGCTAGACTGGCCAGATTCGAGGTGCGAAAATCTCCAGCAAAATTGTCGAGGTCGAATTGCTACGCAAGGTTTTGATCCTTTTGGCCGTCGTATTCGTCGCGGCTTGTGACGCACCGGACGTCCAGGAATCGGCCGCCGAAAGTTCCACAATCAGCCGGCCTGAAGGCAATTCAAACATCCGAAATAATCCTGTCGAATCGATCGAGCCCGATAAACTGATTCAGGTGTGCCGGATCAATTCCAAATCGGTCAGCGAAAGCAGTGGTATCGCGGTGACCGATCCGGATCTGGGGTCGTTTTGGACGCATAACGACAGCGGGCACAATTCCGAGTTATACCTGATTGCAATATCTACTGGAGAATTGATTTCCACGGTTGAGTTGGCCGGAGCCAGGAATGTCGATTGGGAGGACATGGCCCATTTCGAATTGGGAGGACACCTGTGGCTGATGGTCGCGGATGTCGGCGACAACGAATTGAAACGGAAGAAATGCAAACTCTATGTATTCGACTCGTCGATCGCTGACAACCGGAAAAAACAGACGATCGAAAAAAAGAACGTACACGAGCTGGAATTTGCCTACGAAGATGGTCCACACGATTGCGAAGCGGTCGCCGTCGTCGATAACGGCAAAACACTGCTGCTTGTCGAAAAGCAGATGAATCCGTTTAGTCATCCGGTAGTGGGAGTTTATCAACTCGACTTGCCCGAAGAGTTCGTTGACATGGGCAAGTTGACCGCAAAGCGAATCACTGGCATTTCGGCCTGGGCGGTCACCGGAATGGATGTTTCGCCGGATCACCGAAGTCTGATTTTACGGTCGTACGGCGGAGCCCAGGTTTACCGAAGGGAAAATGACAATCAATCCTGGGCGGACGTGTTGAAAGTCGACAGACCTTCTGTCGTCCCACTTCCAGTTCAGCAACAGGGCGAAGCGATTTGTTTCACTCCCGACGGAAAACACGTACTCATCACCAGCGAAGGAAGCGAAGCCATTGTTTGGCAAGTTGAATTGCCCGCGAAATAGTCCCTTGAGTCTGCCTGAGAATAAGGTAGTCGATTTTGCTGAAGATCCTGCGTTTCGGGGATCTCGCATCCGGTTTTGGGTGCGGGGATCTCTAGCAAGATCCACTACGGAAGGTCCGATTCATTCTCGTCATTGGCTGTGTTCAGAACCGTCAAAACCGTCGAGTGCAAAATCCCGTTGGAGGCGACCGAATCACCGCTGTCGATTCTGGGACGACCTTGCCAATCGGAAAACGTTCCGCCAGCTTCAACGATAATCGGTTGGACTGCGGCGGCGTCCCAAACATTCATGACCGGATCAATCATCGCTTCGGCCCGTCCAGTCGCGACCAACATGTAACCGTAGACATCACCCCAAGTCCGCGAAATCGCAAACGACGATCCAAGCGTTTGCCATCGTTCACAGCCAATTCGTTTCGCAAGGGTTTGTTCGCACGTCGTCAAAACAGTCGATTTTGAAAGGTTCGATTTTTTGCTGACCCGGGCCCGGACAGGTTCGCCATCTCCAAAGAAATACCAACTGCCGTGCCCCTTCGCAGCGAACATCCCTTCCTGCAATGGCGGAAAGTAGATCGCGCCGACAACCGCCTGATCTCCCTGTTGAACACCGACCATTGTTCCGTACAGTGGAACTCCGCAGATAAACGATTTGGTTCCGTCGATCGGATCGAGCACCCAGCGATACCCACTCGTACCCGACCGCTCGCCAAATTCTTCCCCCACGATCGCGTCGTCAGGAAATTTTTCAGCGATGCGGACTCTCAAGAGCTGTTCCGCCTCCTGATCCGCAATCGTAAGCGGCGAACCATCCTGTTTGTGCATGACCTCAAGGTCCGTCGCGCGAAAGTATTTCAACGTGACCTCGCCAGCGGCAACAGCGATCGCTCGAGCCAAATCCAGTCTCGGTTTCAAATCCGTTTGGCTCAAGAAGTCACCTCGGGGCTCCCCACTCCGGCAGGTTCCGGTTTCTTCGCCGAAATAAACAACGCGTGAATCAAAACCAGCCCGGCACCAACAACCAGAAACGAGTCGGCTAGATTGAAATTGGGCCACGGATCGAAAAATGGAACGCCTTCCAGCCGAAACAAAATCCAGTCCCTTACGCAATAACGAGCCGACTCAGGATAGCCTTCCGCGAATCCCAGTCCGATTCGGTCATAGAAATTCCCAAGGATTCCGGCACTGATCAATCCCGTCGCGACGACCATCCAGCGGTCCCGCCAACCGCCCAGAAACAATAACCAAAACAGAATCAGCGACTGAAACACGACACTAATGCCGGCGAAGACATAGCTGTATCCGTGTCCCAAGCCAAACAGGGCTCCCGGATTGAGCGATGTCTGGAACCCGAAAAACTGGCCCGCCAACCACCACGGTTCCTGCCATCTCTCGGCGGGATCGTAAAGCCGGGCAAACAACATCGACTTGGAAACCAGGTCGATCGTGCATCCGGTCAGTGCCAGAAAAAGAAACAGGCCAATGCTTACGGAACGGCGAGCCTGGCCAGGTTGAAAATCAAATTCTGTGGAACCAGCCAATTGCTGCGGTTCCTTGTGTTTCAAATCAGGAGCGGTTTCCCTGCTGGATTTCACTGGCGCACTTCATGCAATACGGAGTGTAGGGGATTGCGGCCAGCCGTTTCTTTGGAATGCGGCCTGCACACTCAACGCAGGCACCATAAACACCTTCTTCAATCCTTTCAAGTGCGCCTTCGACCTCGACCAGTGCTTCACCGTCGCTGGAAATCAGTGCCAGCGTATTGTCCAGCTCAAAGGTATCGCTTCCCATGTCGGCGATGTGGCTTGGAACTGCCGATGCCGCCCCGCCGTTGCTACCGCCAGAACGGGAAAGAGCCGCGTCCGCCATCGCATGGACATCACCACGCAATCGTTGGCGAAGTGCCAGCAAAAGCTCCTTGTATGGCTTCAATTCCGATTTCTTCATTCTAAGCTTATTCATTTGTTCTCCGCTGTCCGCTCGACGTGCATGAGTTGTGCAAGTTTTTTTCAAAGTGGTTCGCATCCGGCATCAACGAGCGGCACATTCTAGGCACGAGGCCAGCGATCGTCAAACGCTTAGCGGGCCGATTCGAGAGCTACTCTTGCCCGCAAATTCCGCCCCACTCGCCCGTTCTGCCCGGCCAACAGCCAGGCACGCAGACTCGACCAGCAAACACGTGTTTTGAAATCGTGACTCGCCCGGTCCGCCCATTGCCGGTTGGATTTGTAAGACAATTTCCAAAAAGTGTTTCAATTCCAGTTTGGTTGCCCCATACAATTCTGCAACAAATAAAAAGTCGGTTGCCCGTCTGTCCCGGGACATTTTGCGTCGATTCCGCAGCCCAGATGGTTTGTGAGCTGTCGCCAAGTGGAATATAAATACCCGAACCAATCCGGCCATTGGACTGTTTTCCCGGTCGGACTCAGTTATTTGGAGCATTCCCCGCATGACGTCCCGCACAATTACGCCTCCCATTCGCACCGCCATTTTCGGGGCTACCGGGCGAGTCGGAAAACGGCTGATCGCCCTTGGACATGCCGCCACGGATATCGATCTGGTTTGCGCCTGCGCGTCTCCCGACAGCAAGTCCATTTCGGCAGATGCCGGTGATCTGGCTGGAATCGGCATGATTGGTCTACCCGTAACCAATGCGATCAATGGCAACCCGCACGTGATCATCGATTTCTCCTCCCCTGCCGGAACTTTGGCTGCAGTCGAAGCAGCCCGGAAGGTTGGGTGCGGTCTGGTCGTTGCGACAACCGGCCTGGATGCGATCGCCCTCGAAGCGATTCGCACATTGTCTCACCAACACCCGGTTTGCCATTCACCAAACATGAGCCTGGCCGTCAACCTGACGATGCAACTGGCCGCGTCCGCCGCCCGAACGTTGAAGCACATCAACGCCGACGTCGATGTCGAAATCATCGAACGGCATCACCGCTACAAAGCCGACTCGCCCAGCGGCACGGCCCTGAAATTTGGAAAAATCATTTCCACAGCGCTGGGTACAACCGAAGACCGACATGGACGGCACGGCGATGTCGGCCAACGCCCGCGAACCGAAATCGGATATCATGCCGTTCGGGCCGGTGATGACGCCGGGCAGCACACAATTCTGTTTGGCATGCTCGGCGAATTGGTCGAGTTGCGGGTCGCTGCCTCCAACCGCGACTGTTACGCAGCCGGAGCGATCGCCGCTGCAAAATTCCTCGCCAATCAGGGAGCGGGAATGTACTCGATGGCGGATGTGCTTGGAATTTCTTGAGGCGGGTAAAAGCCGCCCGAAACGGACAAGAAATAATGGTCAAGTGTGATGAAGGCTATCTGTGCAGCGTTTGCGGTAACGATGTTGAATCGATTACCGACAGCGATCTTTATTTGCGGTTCATCGCGGGATTGATTGACCCTGAAGTCCTTCACACTACTCCTGAACGGCACATACTCTGCAATCCGGTACTGGCCCAGTTTATTGTCGCTTCCGCATTTGAACTTGTGGTTGTGGAGAGTGAATTTGCAAAAACGGGGCTGGACAGGGAATTCGTGAAAGCCAGGGAACAGCTAGTCACCCGTGCCTGGCTGCGACTTCAGGAAGTTGCCGGAACCGAAATCCCGATCCATACGTACCCATTGCCTGAAATCATCGGATTTTACCGGCAAAACGCCCAGATACCGGAATCTGTCGCTTCTCATACTCCGCCATTGCAATAGGAGACTGTTCCTTCAATACCTTGTTGCCGCGTTGACACCGGTTGGCTGGGGTTTATGATAAATGCCTCAATCCTTCCGCCACTCGAAAGTCCGTGGCAGTTCGATCTAATAGGCCGAATTACGGCTGCCCTTAAATTCAAACGGGGCTTCTTCAAATACCCAATGAAGTTGCAATCCGGTTTCGTTGAATTCGTTCGAGTTCGTTTACTCGCCAAAGACGAAGTTACATTTTTTTGAAGAGGAAATTTTCGAGATGAAGAAGATTCTGTCACTGATGATCGTTGGTTTGGTTGCTGTTGCTTTTGGTTGCGATCAGGCAAAAGACGCCACCAACAAGACAACAGATGCTGCCAAAGCAACTGCCGGAGCAGTCAAAGCAGGCGCTGAGAAAACTGGCGAAGCTGTAAAAGCAGGCGCTGAGAAAGTCGGCGAAGCTGTAAAAGAAGGTGCCGAGAAAGCCGGCGAAGCCGTCAAAGATGCAGCTGGCGGTGGCAGCTAGGACCGACCGGAAGAATTACATCGCTTCAACGCGATTCAAGCCGTCGGGTTTATCCCGGCGGTTTTTTTTCGCCACACCCGCATCGATCCACAAAATCTCCG
>JAYVKA010000338.1:0-2833 GCA_043768885.1 Planctomycetota bacterium | reverse complement strand
GATCCCAACGCGCGACTCTGCATGGCCTCCGCAGTGACTGGTTTTCTGGCGACTTACGGAGTCGACGAACCAGCGGGTTGCTATGACGATTTGGACCAGTGCGATGTGCTGATCATGTGGGGTAACAATCCAGCGGAAATGCATCCGGTCTTGTTTTCGCGCGTGGTCGACCGGCGGAGTCGTGGTGAAACAATTACGCTGATCGATATTGGAACGCGGCGAACTCGTACGACCGGACATTGTCAGCATTACCTGGAAATGCGCGGTCATGGCGACCTGGCGATCGCTAATGGCATCGCCCACCTATTGCTTAAGAACAATACTTACAGTGAGAAATTCGTCAATCAGTATTGTAATTTCAAAGCTCCGGATGATGCCAATCCAAATCTGCACGGTCGACCGATCACTTTCGCAGACTATGCCAAAATGCTGGAACCCTACACGCCCGAGTATGTGGAACAAGTCTCGGGTGTTCCAGCCGATCAAATCAAAATGTTGGCGGATTTGTTTGGTAACCCAGCGCTGAAGATCACTTCGTTGTGGTGCATGGGAATGAATCAGCATACGCGGGGGACAGCGATCAATACGCTGGTCCACGGCATTCATTTGCTGAGTGGCCATTTCGGCAGCCCCGGCAACGCGCCGACCAGTTTGACGGGTCAGCCATCGGCCTGCGGAACCGTCCGCGAAGTCGGCACACTTTCTCATGCACTTCCCGGCGGCGGCCTCGTGGCCAACCCGGAAAATCGTCAGATGGCCGAACAGATTTGGAACGTTCCGAGTGGACGAATCAATCCGAAGCCCGGATTTCATACGGTCGAAATGTGGGAACATTTCTGCAAGTCAGCCGCAGAGGGTGGCTTGATCGATACGATCTGGGTGCAGGTAACCAACCCCGGCCAAACCCTGCCGAATCTTGGCAAATTGTTTGATGGCAAGGCTGCCTTGAAAGAGAAATTCCTGATCGTATCCGACGTTTATCCAACGGCCACGACTCGGCTGGCAGATTTGATTTTACCCTCCGCCATGTGGGTCGAGAAAAATGGAATTTTCGGTAACTCCGAACGCCGGACTCAACAATGGTTCAAACAAGTCGATCCGCCTGGCGAGGCTCGCGATGATTGTTGGCAAACACTGGCTGTCGCCCATCGATTGTTCGAACGCGGATTTGCCGGGATGAAAGATAGCGATGGAAATTTCCTGTTCGACATCAAAGATCCTCAATCGGGCGAACCCGTTCCCTATTGGCAATGGGAACATTATTACGATGTCAATGTCGACCAACAGTTGTTCGAAGAATATCGCAAATTCTCGCGAATGAAACACAAAGACCTGGCACCCTACACGGAATATGTCCAAGCCCGAGGCTTGCGTTGGCCGGTTGTGGAACGGGAAGACGGCTGGCACGAAACCCGTTATCGTTTCACCGAAGGACTTGATCCGTACGTGGCGGCCGGCAAAGGAATTCAGTTTTATCATTCCAGCACCAAAGACGATCGAGCTCAAATCTGGTTTCATCCCTGGGAGCCGCCCGCTGAGTTACCCGATCAAGAATTTCCTTTAATGCTCTGCACTGGACGCGTCCTGGAGCATTGGCATTCCGGAACGATGACCCGGCGTGTCCCCGAACTCAGTCGCGCCATGCCGGGCGCCTACATCGAGGTGCACGCATCCGATGCGGCCCAAGCCGGCGTGCGCAATGGCGACCGGGTCGTCATTGAGTCGCGCCGCGGATCCATCGAAGGAACCATTTGGATCGAAGGCCGAGGCCAGCCACCCCAAGGCTCGGTATTCGTTCCCTTTTTTGACGAGACGATGTTGATCAACCAGTTGACGTTGGACGCTGTTGATCCTTTTTCGAAACAACCCGACTACAAAAAAAGTGCCGTCCGCATTCGAAAGGTCAATTGAGATGTCTGTCGATTCGTCCACCAAGCCGTGGAGATTCGGAGTGGTGGTCGTCATTTCCGTGGCGATCGTCGGCTACTTCGTCGGATTGCAGTCGCCGATGAACCCGGCCCAGCGAACTGCCACGCCGACTCGTGCGCCAGCGATCGTTGCCGCTCCAGCCAACCATTCGTCAGGGGCACCAATCATTCCCTCGCCGTTGTATTCCGATCTGCCAAAGCTGGAATGGGGGCCCACCGCGACGTGGACAACCTCGTTGCAAACTCTGCGCCAACCGCCGCCGCAACTCGACGAAACGAAACTGATTACCATTACGGCGGATCAAAAAGAACTCGCGTTGGCGATGCGTAAAACCAACCGCGCTTTCAACGGTGCGCCTCCCACGATTCCTCATCCCATGGACCAAATGTCAGCTGTCGCGTGTCTCGCTTGCCATGAAACTGGATTCCACTCTGAGTCGTTACGAATTTCGAAAATGTCCCATCCGTTTTATTCCAATTGCACGCAGTGCCATATCGAATCGAATCCACAACACCAGACGCCAAATGTTTTTCGCGAGAGCACGTTTGTCGGCCTGCCAGCACCCAGCGGTGGCCCGCGGGCTTACCCCGATGCTCCGCCGCAAGTACCGCACTCGACTTGGATGCGTACCGACTGCCTCAGCTGTCACGGCATCAACGGACACCCAGGATTGCAAACGACCCACCCTTGGAGACAAAATTGCAACCAATGTCATACTCCTGCCGCTTCTTCCGAGCAATTCCCGCTGCCCCGCGAACCTGAGTTCCTGTCACCCTTGCCATTAACTTCCCCCACCGACGAAGAACTTGGCTCCTAGCCCCGTTGTTCAAAATTTACGCCGAGAAAACATGCCACCAACACCTCCCCAAATGACTCGTCGAGATTGGTTTCGATTGCGTACGAC
>JAYVKA010000337.1:0-2610 GCA_043768885.1 Planctomycetota bacterium | reverse complement strand
CGAACGAATCACGATCCGGTATTTTTCGTCGGTCGCCGCCAGCATCCCGTCAATTTCCTTGTCATCGATTCCCAACAGCCGCACTTTCTCACGCGCCATTTTGGCAAGGGACGATCCGGTAATCTCTTTCGCAATCTTGAGTTCCTGAATAGCCGCGTACAGTTCCGGGCTGTAAATCCCGGCAAGCGGATCGCCCTGACTTACTCTCATGAAAGTCCTGTCCACCATCAACTTTTCCAGATAACCCCCGACTCGCGTGACGATTTGCGATTGCTTGCTTTGGTTGTAAGTCACAGTGCCCACGGCACGGATCACCCGATTCATCGGACGAATCCCAATTTCGGCAGTTCGAATCCCGGCCATTTGAACGCGTTCGGGAGTCAGGCTTACACGACCGACTACACCGGGTGGCAACGTCATCGGCTCACCTTTCTTGCGGAGCGAAAGGGGCATTCCGCAGATTGGGCATTTGGGAACTGCACCATTGGGTTCCGGCCCATCCCGAATCACACTGGGGTCCATCGGGCAATAGAACTCGGTATCGCTGGCCGCAGTACTGGAAACTGCAACGGCTGGTCGCGTCCACTGGTCCCAGTAGTTTTGGAGCGTGTCCCAGTAACCAATCACCAAACCCAGTCCGACCAAAACGGCGATGAATCGCAGGCGAACTTCCAGCATCCGAACGCCAAACCAGAATCCAGCCATGCGGGATCGCGATGCGGGTGCCGTTGCAACTTCATCCGATGCGATTTGCCCGGGTTCTGAAGTTATTTTGTTTTCGTTCATTGGAATGCTCCGTGAAATCGCCTGGAATGAAGCGACGGCTCGATAACAGGTTCAAGACATTTCGCAACACGTGGAAAAAGAATCGGCCGAACCGGCGCGGAGTTGCGATCCGCGCCGGAAAGGCCTTTGCTCAACAGGCCCGACTATTTGTAGTGCTTGTGCTCTTCATGACTTCTACCTTCGGCATGCTCTTGGCCAGCATGCTCCTGATGCATCGCGCCCATCGTGCGGGCGTACATTGCATCAACTTTGGCCAGATAAGCAGCCGGGTCGGCCTTGATTTTTTCAATGCAGGGCTTGCAGCAGACGAAAATCTGCCGACCGTCAATGACCAGGGATTCTGCATCCGCTGGCAACTCTTCATCCATCACCGGGCAGAAACCCTGCGCCTTAATCAGATTGACCTGAATCGTTTTCCAGTGTTCCGCATTGGCCTGTTTTCCAACGCAGCCTTTGCAGCAAAGGTAAACATCCTGTTCACCCATTTTGGTTTTGATCGGGTCACCCATCGAGCCAAGCTTTTCACCCGATACCGGACAGATTGCCTGAGCCATCATTCGGTAGTGCTCGCTGTGAGCCGAGTTTTCCGCAGTGACAAACGCCGTGTAACTCTCATGAACTTTTGCCAGTGCAGCCGCAGGATCAGCCTGGATCTTCTCAATACAAGGCGGGCAACACACAAAAATCTGTTGGCCTTCAACCACAGTCGATTTCATTTCCGCAGTTACCGGCTTACCCATAATCGGGCAGTTGCCCTGGGCTTGTGCCATACGGGTCTGGATGGTTTGCCAATGTTCGGCACTGGCTTCTTTTCCAACGCAGCCCTTGCAGCAAAGGTAGACGTTTTGTTCACCCATCTGCACTTTTACTGGCTGGCCCATGGAACCCAGTGCTTCACCAGTTACAGGGCAAATTCCCTGGACATGAATGGCCAACATCTCGGCGTCCGTTAGAGCGACGGCGTCCCTGGCATCCGACTGATGTTCAGAATCAGCGTCGTGTTTGTGTTGTGCGTTTGCAGTGGCGGAAAATGCCAGCAGGCCGGCAATCGCAAGCAGGTTAAAGAACGTTCTCATTTTAATCATCCTTGTAAAAAACAGGTTTGTCCGAAAAACCCGGACGTCAAATGGAGACAAACGAATAATCCGAACACAAGTCGGGAGCTTCGATTTGCCAGACAAATCCGAAATTCTGTTTGCACAGTTTCGAAATCTATTGCAGTCAATGCGTGCGCAAAATCAGCTTGATCATGAGCGCACGAGTGGACAAAATTCACACAATTGGTGAATGTCTGCGCGCGGTACTCCATTGATGGCTATTTCTGCCACGTACCAAGAAGGGCCTGGCGTCGCGAATGCGACATCTGGGCCAAGCCCATATCGAAACTGTCGATAGAAGACAGCTTCCAGGAATTCACTGAAGGTTCTGGAAAGCTATCCAGATTTAACGCCGGGATTGCCAAGTCAACACGAACATCATCGCGCTGTTCTTTGGGTGGAGGTTGAGGATTGGAATCGCCATGATGGCAATTGCAAACACTGTTGGGCAAATCTTTTGCGGGACAAAACGATTGGGCAAGTCCGAAAACGGCCGAAATCGCTGCCGGGTGTGATGTCGCTTCAGCTCGACCAGAACAGCACGATTTTCCAGTCGCGGCTTTCGCCCTGATCGCACAACATCCATGGCCTTGGGATCCATGGCCTTTGGCGGATTGACTGGCCTGACTTCGTTTCGCACAACAATGGCATTCGATAGCCTGACTGCATTTGCATTCAGCACCGCACGATCGGACATGCAAAGCAAACATGTTTCCAAACGTCAGAA
>JAYVKA010000336.1:0-3359 GCA_043768885.1 Planctomycetota bacterium | reverse complement strand
GGATTCGAAGGGAGATTGTGATGAACCGTATGTTTTGGGGATTGCAGATTCTGGCGGCGTGCGTTTTGGCAGGTTCGTCAGTGATGCTGGTTCGAGAATGGTTGCGGCCATCGGCGGATGATGTTTCGATCGTTTTTGACGTTTCCGTTTGCGCAACAGGTGGAACCGAGTATCCGCTGGTAATACGGATTCACAATCCGACCCTATCGGAGATCCGGATTGTTGGAATGAATTGGTGCTGAGGAGGCAACTGCACGATCCGGTCGGATCACCAAATTCCAATAACAATTGCCGCCAACAGCAAATTTCCTTTGGAAGTGGGGATCACGCCGGGTCAAAAAGGCAAGTTCAGTCAACAATTTTGTTTTTACCTGGTCGTTGGAGACGTAATGGTGACGAAGAGGATCAATTTCGAGGGTGAATGTATTGCAGATGCATTTGCAGTTGATGTTTCAAGTACAAAATAGGACCGAGACGCGTTCAAGAATGCTGAACCTCCATCAGTCGGGATTAATTTCGCAAACCTGGGCAGAAAACCCTTTCAAAACGCTGTGAATTCCATACAGTCGCACCAAAAAATGGTTTTGATTGTTGCCCAAAACGCCGAATGGTATAAGAATGTCTGCGGCATCCGATTCGAAACTCTTTCGAAAACATCTCCATGCGTTTTTGCACGACATTATCGAAATCACATTCTGACAGGCCCGCTTGCGGCCTGATTCTGCTGGCCGAGTATTAGCCACGCGGTTCTCTCCAGGCAACGTGCCCCCGTTGGTCGCAGTCCCGAATGGACTTGCGACCCCGCCTTTTGCAAGTTGCTTTCGGCGATTATTTCTGCCAGCCAAAAACCCAAACACCCTGCAAACCAATGTCGATGCGAAAAGAACTGGACGAAAAACTCAAGCGGTTCGAAGACCTTGAGAAACAAATGTGCGACTCCGATATCCAGCAGAACTCCACGAGGATGGCAGCCGTTGCACGTGAACATGGAACGCTCGCGAAAACCGCCACACGCTACCGCGAGTATCGCGCGGTCCTGGAAGAAATCGCCGGCGTCCGCGAAATGGCCGAGAGCGACGACCCGCAGGAATGCGAAATGGCCGAAGCCGAATTGCCCGGCCTGATGAAACAGCGCGAGGAACTCTGGACGGAACTGCTCGACATGACTGTCGGCGGTGAAGACGGTGCCAGAAGCAAATGTGTTCTCGAGTTACGCGGGGGGACGGGTGGTGACGAAGCGGCTTTGTTCGCCCGTGATTTGGCTGAGATGTATCAGCGGCACTGTGCGGTCAAGGGCTGGAAGTTCTCGCTGATCGACGTTAGCCCCGGCGAAGCGGGCGGATACAAAGAAGCGACGGCCAGCATCGAGGGCGAAGGCTGTTACCGCGAACTGCGTTACGAATCGGGCGGGCATCGAGTCCAACGCGTTCCGGAAACGGAAACCAAAGGCCGCATCCATACTTCGGCGGCGACAGTGGCAGTGATGGCTGAGCCGGAAGATGTCGAAGTCGATTTGAAAGCGGCTGATTACGATGTCGATCGTTATTGCGCGAGTGCCGGAGCCGGTGGTCAACACGTCAACAAGGTGGCGTCGGCAATTCGACTGACGCATCATGAAACCGGCATCGTCGTGAAATGCGTCGATGAACGGAGCCAGCACAAGAATTTGGCCAAAGCCCTGCGCGTACTCAAGTCCCGACTGTATGACCACTACCAACAGAAGGAAGCCCAGGAGCGGGCCTCGGAGCGAAAAAGCCTGGTCGGATCCGGCGACCGCAGCCAACGAATTCGCACTTACAATTTCCCCGACAACCGCGTCACCGATCACCGCATCAATTTCACGGTCTACAAACTCGACCAGGTGATGGGGGGTTCTGTCCAGATTCTGACCGACGCGCTGATCGAATACGACCGGCAACAGCTCCGCGAATCGATGGGGGACGAAAGTATCGATTGACCGTAGAGTGGCATAGGCTTCCAGCCTGTGTTTGTTATTCCCACAGGCTGGAAGCCTATACCACGGTTATTCCTCGCAGCTTGTTCGATTCCCGTGTTCCCCTAAAATCTCGTCCTGTTGCATTTCCTCCCATTGATCGCCGATAGCCCATGACCCAAGCCACCGCGGAACCTTGGACGATTCAGCGATTGCTCGTGTGGACCGCCGGTCATTTTGGAAAGCACGAGAGGGACGCGCCACGACTGGCCGCCGAAATTCTTCTGTCCGAAGCCCTTGGCTGCAAGCGAATCGACTTGTACGCGCGGTTCAATGAAGTTCCAGCCGAACCGCAACTTGCACGCTATCGTGACTGGGTCAAGCGCCACGCTGCTGGTGAACCGGTTGCCTATCTGGTTGGCTATCGCGATTTCTATTCGCTTCGGTTTGCTGTCAACAAAGATGTCCTGATTCCCCGCCCGGAGACCGAGCAACTGGTGCTCGAGTCGATCGGCATGTGCGAACAGCGCAGGGCGTCGCAACCCGATGCCCCGATTCGCGTTCTCGAAATCGGCACAGGTAGCGGTTGCATTGCGGTGACCCTGGCCCAGCAGGTCACTGAAATCGCGATTACGGCTGTCGATATTTCTCCCGAAGCACTCTCCGTCGCCCGAACAAACGCGGAAGCCAACAGGGTCGCCGACCGAATCGATTTTCTCGAATCCAATCTCGACGCCGCGATTCCAGCCGAACAGCAATTCGAATTGATCGTCAGCAACCCGCCGTACGTTGGTCGCAACGAATCCGGAACGCTGGACGAATGTGTTCGCCAACACGAACCTTCGCTGGCCTTGTTTGGTGGCGATGTGGGAACCGAAATCACGGCCCGCATTATTGATCTGGCAGCCAGAAGACTTGTCCCCGGCGGCACGCTCATTTTTGAAACCAGCCCAATCGTCGCTGCCGGTTGCGCCGAACTCGTTCGCCAATCCGGAAAGTTCGACGAACCGAAAATCCTGAAAGACCTTTCGAAACTCGAACGGATCATCCGAGCCGAGAGGCTTCCGTAGCATCGATCACTGATCCTGCTGAATTTGCCGGTTATTCGGGTTCCGGTGTTGAAATGTTTCGAGTTCAAAAACGATACTGCGTCCCTGCCGGTTCACGCGTCGAATGATTGAATGTCCCACTTTCAGTGACACACATTCCATTCCGATTCGTCATGGTTCAGAAAAAACCGCGCAGCCGACTGCAAAAACTGTTGAACCGCGATGCGGCTCCGGTGACTGCCAAGGCGGATGCGTGGTTTGACTCCTGGGCTGGTTATTTGCGCAGTGAATGTCACTTGTCCGAAAATACCGTCGAGGCCTATTCGCGCGACATCAAACGTTTTGGCGACTGGCTGGGGAAACGCAACGTCCGAACA
>JAYVKA010000335.1:0-2167 GCA_043768885.1 Planctomycetota bacterium | reverse complement strand
CAACTTGGTTTCCCGAACTTCGCCCTGAAACGCCGGGTAAAGTTCGTTCAGTTCGGGAATCAGCTCCATCAGATATCCGCCATCTTTCAGGACAATTCGCCAGGCTGCGTTTTCGCCTGCATAGCGTTCGTTCAATCGCGCAACGATTCCCTTGATCTCCTTTGGGCTGACTTCGCGCATGATGCCCGCCAGTTTTTTTGCCGTCAGTTTTGAGTCAGCGGGGACTCCGACGAAAAGGGCGGCTTCGAGCACCGATTCTTCCGAAACCGGACAGGCTGCGTCATCGGACGAATCGTCCAGCGGAGCCGAGTCTTCGGGCTCGGCGACGGATTCTTCTTCGTCCCCTCGTGCATCGCCTGTAACCGACTCCGCTTCAACCGGTTCTTCGCCAGTATCCTGTCGAATGCGGGCGTAGGCGGCCCCCAGCTGTTCAATGGTGAATTCTTCACCGTCGGTTTCGAAATCCGGCTCCGGTGACTCGAGCGAAGTCAGTTCGAACAGGGTCTCATCCGTGTTATCCGGTTCGTCGTTGCTCATGCGAGTGACTCAAAGACATTAACCAGGGCAACATCCTGCGAAGGATGGACGGTGCGAACATCGATCAGCAGCCGATCCTGCTTGATGCGACCCAAAATGGCTGGCGTTCCATTTCGAAGTTCGGATGCAAGTTGATCGACAGTTCGTCCGGCAGGAGTGATGGAGATGCACCAGCCAGGAATCAGTTGTCCGGGAACACTTCCGCCGCCCAACATCGAGTTTTCCTGAACCGCTTCGGCATTCGCGACAGCACCGATGCCCGAGATCTGGCCAGCGACTCGCTTTGCGCGTAATTCCAGATTCTCAAGCGGTGTTGCCAACATCGCCAACAACGGGATTTCCTGTTCGGCTTGTTCGGGGCGCAAATACTGGGCGAGTGTCGCGGACAGGGCCGCCAAAGTCAGTTTGCCGACCCGCATGGCACGCATCAGGGGGTTGGCCAAAACCTGGCGAACGAATTTGTTGCGGCCGATGATGATGCCGCATTGAGGTCCGCCGACCAGCTTGTCTCCGCTGAACAGAACCAAATCCGCGCCGCATTCGATGGAGTCCCTGGCCATCGGTTCGTCCGACAATCCGTATTTTGAAAAATCGATCAGTGCTCCTGAGCCAATATCATCAATGACAGGAATGTTCTTGCGATGCCCCAGTCCAACCAGTTCGCGAATGTCGGGTGTTTCCGTAAATCCCACGACTTGATAGTTGCTGGGGTGGACCCGAAGAATCGCTCCCGTGTTTTCGTGGATGGCCTGTTCGTAATCGGCCAGACGCGTTTTGTTCGTCGTACCTATTTCCCGCATGATGCATCCGCTGCAACTCATGACTTCGGGCAAGCGATAACTTCCGCCGATCTCGACCAGCTGACCCCGGGAAACAATGACTTCTTTTCCTGTGGCAACCGAGGAAAGCGCGAGCATCGTTGCGGCGGCGTTGTTGTTGGCGATGGCGGCTGATTCGCAACCGGTCAGATCGATCAGCTGTTGCCGAACCAGTTGTGCCCGCTGTCCGCGCTGGCCGGTTGCCAGATCAAGTTCCACACTGCAATAGCCGGAAGCGATGTCCTGGATGGCGTGAACGGCTGCATCGGAAAGCGGAGCCCGTCCCAAACCCGTGTGAAGCAGTATTCCGGTGCCGTTGATGACTTTGCGAAGCTGGCTGAGGCGCTGCATTTTGAGCCAGCCGGCAATTCTTTCCGCCAGATCCGCCGCCGCCGGAATTTCGACATCCTCCAGTTTTTCCGAAACGCGATTTCGCAGAGCCCCCAAAAAATCCCGCACGCCATCAACAACAACCTGATGATTGAGCGATTCGGTCAGCCGTTTCAAATGTGGGCTCTCCAGCAACTGGTTTACGCTGGGGAGATTACGCAGGGGGTTTTGCATGTTGAAAATCGTTCAAAAAAATCGACCGGAAAAAAACGCTGGCCGAAAAGGAATCGGAAATTTCAGCCGGACCATCTCCATTGTAAGCATCCTGGCCGAAAACTGTCGTTGAAGGTTCACGAATCAAGGGTTGTTGATGGGGTGTCTCCGCCAGCCAGCGAATCGCGAACAGCCAGTTCCCGCACCCTGGCTTCCAGTTCCTTGCCAGCCTTGAATGTCACGACATATTTTGCCGGCACATCAATCTC
>JAYVKA010000334.1:0-3994 GCA_043768885.1 Planctomycetota bacterium | reverse complement strand
CTCGGCATCCGCATACGCCTGTTGTTGCAACAAACGACTGCCCTTAAATGCCAGCGTTCCGGCCTGTTTCCGTGTTACCGGGTTTGGCCTGGACATTGAATTCGAGGCAAGTTTTGCTGCCAACAAGGCGGCTTCGGTTGTCCTGCCCAGCCGGAAGTAACAGTTCACCAACTGCGATCCGACTTTGTTCAGCGAGGGATGTTCTTTTGACGCCAACCATGCATCCTCGAGCAACGGCAGAGCTTCCGATATGCGTCCCGCATCTTTGTAATTAACCCCCAAGTCCGCCGATACCAACAGAGTATTGGGGTGATTTGGCCCGAAACTCACCTGGTGCAGTTTCAGGGACTCCTCACAAATTGGAATGGATTTGTCGAACTGTTTGGCCTTCCAATAACCAAATGCAAGGTTGTTCATTCTGGAAAGCGTTGTCGAGTTATCTGCGCCAAAGCTTGCTTTCGACCGTTCAAAAACCTCAACCAGTAATGGAATTGCCAGGTCCGGAAGTTCTTTTGCCTGGTACGCATTCGCCAGATTATCCATGCTCTTCATCGTGGCGAAGTGATCAGAGCCTAACCTGATTCTTCTGAGCCTTAGCGTTTCTTCGTATAGTGGTAATGCAAGGTCCGGCTTCCCACCAGCTTGATAGGCACTGGCCAGACTGCTCATGCATGTCAACGTGTCGGGATGATCGACTCCGACGTCTGCATTCAGCAGTTCCAGGGTGTTCTTGTACAAGGGCAAAGCCAGGTCCAGCATTCCGGCATAACTGTAAGCTTCTGCAAGGTTGTGCATGCTGGCAAGTGAATTTGGATGGCTTTCGCCTATTCCGGCTTTCCTAAGCAATAGCGTTTGCTCGAAGAGTGGTACGGCCAATTCGATTTGTCCAGCAGCTTTGTAACCCATGGCCAGGTTATTCATGGAGGTGAAGGTTTGGGGGTGATTTGCTCCAAGTTTTTCAGTTGTTAATCTCAGGGATTCCTCGAGGAGCGGCAACGCGGACTCGATGTCTCCGGATTCCAGAATTGACAAAGCCAAATTGTTCATGCTTGTCAGGGTTGAGACATGATTTGCTCCCAGTTTTTCCTTTCTGAGTTTGAACGATTCGTCATTGATCGATATTGCCAGTTCGAATTTCCCTGCCTGCCGGTATCCTTCCGCCATGATGCTCATGCAATTGAGGGTTTCCGGATTGTCCTTCCCGAACAATCGCTTTCGAACGGTTAGTGTCTCTTCCAGTTGTGGAATTGCCAAATCGAACCTGCCGGTTCCTATCCATGCCGCTCCCAGATTTTCTTTGCAAACAAGCACGTCTGGATGCTGGGCGTTCTGAATTGCCAGGCGACAATTGAGAGTTTCTTCAAGCAACTTTGCGGCGAATTCGAATTTTCCGGCCTCCAGGTAGCCAACTCCAAGATTGCCAATGCTGTCAAGTGTTTCGGGGTGATCGGCTCCCAATTTGGATGTTCGCGTTTCTCGCACTTTCAGGAAAAGCGGGATTGCATCGTCGGGAAAGCCCAGACTCAAAAGTGAAATGCCAAGCTGGTTTTGAAGATTCGAAACAACCAGCGGATCCCCGACGGACTCTCCTTCCAATTCCCTGGCAGCCATGGTCAATCGACTCGCCAGCACCGCTTCCAAAGGCTCTGTTCCTTCCCGCACTTCGTGCGGATTCAGGTCTTTAAAGACCGAGACAAGTACAGCGTTGCTTTTCTCTATTTGGCTTAATCGTGTTTGTGCCTGCTGATTGGCAATCGCCGCAATCTCCTCCGCTTTTTTCGCGATCAGCATTTGTTTCCACGCTTCCATTCTGGCTAATCGTTCCGACTTGGCTGAGCTGGTCGCGCGATACCAGGCAAAGGACGTTCCGGAAATTGCAAACAAAAGGGAAAGCAACACCAAAATGGCCGCAATCGCAGGTACTTTGTTGCGCTTCAGGAATTTTCCAAGGCGATACGTCGTTGACGGCGGGCACGCTTCGACCGCTTCGTTACTCAGGTACCGGTCGATGTCGCGGGCCAGGCCGTTGGCTGTGTCGTAGCGGCGGCTACGCTCCTTGTCCAGCGCTTTCATCACGATCCAGTCCAGATCGCCAGTCAGGCTCTTTTGCAACTGACGGGGGTCGATGTTCCGCTGTGCGGCGATGCTGGGGAGACCGTCGCTGCCGCTCAGGCGAGTGCTGGGCTTGGGCGGTTCGACTTCCTTGATCAAACGCAGGATTTCGTTGAAGGCGGCTGCCTTCATTTGCATTTTCTCCAATGGCGTGCTGCCGGTCAACAGTTCGTACAGGATCACACCCAGCGAATAGATGTCGGTCCGCGTATCGACGTCGAGGTTATTGTGTTCGGCCTGTTCGGGTGACATGTACAATGGCGTGCCAACCATCATCCCATGTGCCGTGTGCAGCGATTGGTCGGTCAGCGATTGGTGCATCGCTTTGGCCAAGCCGAAGTCGATGACTTTCGGGACCGGTTTTCCGTCATACAAACAAGCCAGAATGTTGGACGGTTTCAGATCGCGGTGAATGATCCCTTTCTGATGCGCATGCTGGACTGCCTGGCAGACCGATGCGAACAGTTTCAACCGTTCGGCCAATGACAATCGAGCCTGGTCGCAGTATTCGGTAAGTGGAATCCCTTTGACGTATTCCATCACAAAGTATGGTCGGCCTTGTTCGGTCACACCGCCGTCGTAGACCTTGGCGATGTTCGGATGATCCATCAGCGCCAGCGCCTGCCGCTCCGCATCGAACCGCGCAAGAACACTTTTCGAATCCATCCCGGCCTTGATCAGTTTAATCGCGACTTTTCGTTTGACCGGCGCCGCCTGTTCGGCCAGCCAAACCGAGCCCATTCCCCCTTCTCCGATCGGTTCGAGCAATTTGTATCGTCCGGCGATCAGTGTACCGGGATGTTCCGACGGCCCCGCCGGCGCCATCGTCTCCATCATCCGCCGATCAGCCGGCTTGTCATCCGACTCGTGCAGAAAAGTGGCCGAATCAAAATGGGCTTTGAGCAGCCCTTCGACCTGCCCGCGCAATTCCGGCTTGTCTTTACAGGCCAAATCCAAAAACTTGGCGCGTACTTCGTCCGTCAACTTCAACGCGGCATTGAAGATTTCGTTTTCGTTCTTAATCATGCAATCTTTCAGTTTTCAAAAAACAATCGCCATTCAAGGAGAGAGCAAGGCTTCCGCCGAGCCATTACGACGCCAGGAAAAAAACAGGCTCAGCAGGAGCTTCGCCCTCCCGAAAGTTGATCATGGTTGATTGTCCTTGTCGTTTGATGGTGTCTGTTCTTCATCCAGCGACTGGAGTAGCTTTTTGAAATCGTCGCGCTCGCGGAGCGGGTCGAGGTCGGTGTCTTCATTCATATGGGCAGCTTCCTTGTAGCCCGCCTGCACGGCCTTGAGAAGCCACTCCATCGCCCGGTCGGCGTCGTCTTTGGCGAGCTTGGCGGCGTCAGCCTCTGGCGTCTTTGCCTGAACGCCGGCGGTGACGCTCCGGTAGCAGGCGGCGTTGTACAGGCTGTCGGCATCCGTGCGGTTCAGCTTCTCCCACATCTCGGCCGTCGTCCGACACCCGGCTGGGTCGGCGGCTTTGCGGAAATGGCTGATCCGCATATGCATCACGCTCGGAATCAACCGCGGATCGACGGCCTTACCGGAGGCTCCCGCAATGCACTCGTCGATGTGCCGGATCGCTTCCGAACCGCGGCCCGCCCGGACCAGGGACACGGCCAGCGCGTTCAGGGTGTTGAGCGTCTCGGGGTGACCGTGGGGCAGCGCCTTCCTTTGCCCTGCCAGAGTCTCCTCGCGCAGCTTCAGAGCGTCCGCGTGGCGGTTCATGCCCTCGTAACTGTTCGCCAGATTGAACATGTTGTGGAGCGTGTGCGGGTGGTCCGGCGGCAGTGCCCGTTTGAGGGCGGCCACCGCCTCCTCGTCGAGCTTCAGGGCCTCCTCGGGGCGGTCCAGATCCGCGTAGCAACTGGCCAGG
>JAYVKA010000333.1:0-4621 GCA_043768885.1 Planctomycetota bacterium | reverse complement strand
CTCATCGGAATCATCAACCGAATCAGCCCGCCGGAATTTGCCGGATGGAACCGCGCGTTCCATTCTTCGATCGCGCGAAAAAATGATTCCATCATGCGGTCATTCAGCGATTGACCCGCCGCCTTGCACTGCTGTTTCACGGTCGCCGATTGCTCTGGCGTGAGAACCCGGCTGATGTTGACCGAGGAGCAATGTCTCGTGACTTTTCCATCGCCAACTGCTCGATCGTTCCGGGAACCGATCGGCACTTCCGGTTCGATCGCCACAGGACGATTCAAAACCATTTCCAGGGCCCACAGCATTCCCACGGCGTCGATGGGCCAGCGAAGGACGTGGAGAAAACGGTTGCCACCACCGGAATTCCGATACCGTCGAAGGTATTGAATCGAATCACCCGGTGAAGATCCAGATTCCAACTTCGATGATTCGCCGGATTCGTAAGCCTCTGCCAGATCTTTTACAAACTGCAACGCCCCCAGTCCATCGACGCAGGCGTGATGGAAAATGAACCCGATCTTGTGCGGCGTCGAATTGCTTTCGGAAACGACGACTCGCAAGCCGCCTTCGCGCCGAAGATCGATTCGCAACTCATCGTGGTAGCCACCGGTTACCGATTTCACAGGCGGAATCAATTCGCGATCAAACCGCCAATTCTTTCTTTCTTCGTCGATCACGCTGAACAGCAGCGGATGGTGAGCCGCGCAAAGGGAAATCGCGCTATTCAGCCGGGACAAATCCATTCGACCGGCCAGTTCGAACTCGAACACGAACGACATGGGGAATTCGGGCGAATCCCCCGCCAACATGAACTGTTCAAAGGTCTCGACGGGCAGTTCAAGGTTGGTCGGCATGACAGTCGCTGACAAAGACAACGTGGCATAGGCTTCCAGCCTGTGTAATTCTTGTTTTCACAGGCTGGAAGCCCCTGCCACGACAAAAAGTTGGCACTACTTCGGAACAAGCGACGACCGGATTACGACTTGCTCTTTTTGTCGAGATTTCCCATGGTCGATTTCGCAATCATCGAATCGGTAATCCGGTTGCTGAAACTCAGTTCATCGCAACTCTGCTCGATCGCTTCCAGAAATTCATCGACTTGTTCTTCACTCACACACAGCGGTGGTTGAATTCGCAAAACAGATGGTCTGGACCGGGCTACTTGTGTGTAAATTCCAAACTCGTCCAGCATTGTCTGCATGACGTAGATCGGAGTCAGGTTTCGAACGGCGTCCAGAGCGTTTGGTGCCAGGAAATGGCTGACCCCAGACGGATCATGGGCCGCAAAGTGCCGCACAATGTTGCCCGGAGTTTGGTGGAACTCGACTCCGATCAACAAGCCTTGTCCGCGCACGTCGCGAACCAAATCATTTCGCCGGGCAAATTCCTTCAGGCCACCCATCAATTGTTCCGAACGCGACTGGCAGTTTTCGATCAAGTCACTCTGCTCCAGCACGTCGAGCGTTGCCAGGCCGGCGACCATGGCCAGGCTTCCTCCGGCAAACGTCGATGAATGCAAGGCAAAATTGTCCACCGATCCATAGGCTTTCATCCACAAATCCTGGCGACACATCATCGCAGCAGCTGGAACCAACCCGCCACCCAGCGATTTTGCAAGCGTCATAATGTCCGGCGAAACACCATGGTGATCGGCACAAAACAGTTGGCCCGTCCGGCCCATTCCCGTTTGCACTTCGTCCAACACGAACAGCGTCTCGTTCTGCCGGCATAACAACTCGACATCATTCAAATATCCAGGCGGCGGCACATTCATGCCCCCCTCGCACTGAATCGGTTCCACAAAAAACGCGGCGTAAAGGTTGCTCTGCAGGGCCTTGGCCAATTCGTCGGCGTCTCCAAACTCGATGGCGTCCATACAATCGATCAGCGGACCGAACGGTTTCTGGAATTTGTTGTTGCCGGTCAGCGACAACGCTCCCAGCGTTTTGCCGTGATACGAATGATGGCAATAAAGGATTCGTTTGCGCTCGGATGAAGCCCGAACCAGTTTGATCGCGGCCTCGATGGATTCCGTGCCGCTGTTGGCAAACGTGACCATCTCCAAACCAGCCGGCGAACAGGCGACCAATCGGTCAGCCAGCGCAGCGGCATAAGGATTGACAGCGGACTGGGCAAAGCCCGGTGCTCCGGACGCAATCGCCTGCTGAATCGCTTTGGCTACCGTCGGGTGATTGTGTCCGAGATTCAGGCTGCCAAAACCGGCAACGAAATCAAGGTAGCGCCGGTTTTGGTCGTCCCACAGATAACATCCTTCGCCTTTGACAAAAGTTTTCAGAAAGCCACTTCGCTTTCCCAGTGCGGCCAGGACCGGGTTGATGTATCGCTGGTATTGATCGGCGGGATTTGCGGAAGCGGATTCGGTTGCAGGCTCCATGGAAAAATGCAGTTTGCCATTCGTGGCGGCAGAAGATTTTCCGTTTCGCTCCACGCCGTTGGAGATTTGTGCGTTCGTTTCCGTCGTGATCGAAAAGCCCGGTGTCTGCGACGACCGTCTGATTCGGGTTCGGTAAACCACCTTTTTGAAACGCGAGATTTGCCGATTTTCGATTGGCACTCCGAAACTACTCAGGTTGGAAAAGTCATACCCGTGCCGAACCGCCGTTGCACCAATTTCCAGAATTTTTTCCACCGACAGTCTTCGGCCGATGGAAAAACTTTCACGCCGGTTTTCGAGAGCCAGCAATACAGTTTCGCCGAAACAGCTGGGTACCATTCCGTGATTGAAACCGATGAACATGGATTCTCGCGACATGGTTTCCGGGGTCATCACCATGCCACCGGTCAGGACCAAAACATCGTCGCGCAAGGTCCGGCCCCCGATCACATCGGTGGGAACGGCAACGTCAATTACGATTGAACCAGGAAGCAGCCAGTTTTGTTCTATACAATCACCGGTCGAAGTCGCCGACAGAACAATGGTGGCGGATTTCAGTGATTCCTGTATGTCTGTACTCAAACGGCTATTCAGCGAATCAGCGAGTTGAACTGCCCGCGTGGTGGGCGTTCGTGCGACGCATATCAGGGACTTGCACAGCGGTGCAACCATTTTTGCCAATGCCGATCCAATGCTGCCAGGCACGCCGACAATTGCAACGGTTTCGTCACGCAAACTGATTCCGGTCAGCGCGCAGACGTGCCGAAGGTTTTGCAATGCGGAGAAAACCGTCAGACTGTTTCCCGTCGTGATCGCAATGGGACCGCGCGTCGCGAGATGCTCCCCCTGGCTGCCGACGATTCCGGTCATGGACCCCAGTCCAACAATTTCGGCACCCCAACGGGCAGCGTCGTCCACGGCCTGTTCCATTAACGCGATTGCCCGGTTGGGTTCGTCGAGAATCTGTGCCGCATCGAGGGGGATTTCATAAAATCGTCCGTCGCAACGGTTGCCAGTGGCCGACTCGAGTCCGATAAAATGATCGACGACACGAACTGTCTCGTCCAATGGACCGCCATTCCTGGATGCGTTCAGGTTTTGATGAAGCTGTTGGCAAAACTGAAAAAGATCGCCGCCCCAGCTGCGCCGCAGACTTCCGGCATCGTCCACGTTCAACAACGCGCGATGTTCCTGGGAAAGTGGATGGGCAAGAAAAGCGAATTTCATTGGACTGCCTTGGACTTGCAATGAGCCGGGGTGATATTGGTGCGATTCAAATTCGACTTGGATCGCAGGAACTGCTGAACACACCGGCGCTGAAACAAATTCTTCAAAACCTGACCGCGCCGTTTTTGCAATCGAAGTTGGGCTGCTTCCGGAGAAAGGTCATGTTCTTGAATTAGCCAACACAACACAACGGTCGCACTCCGTCCCCGGCCCGATTTGCAATGGACGAAAACTGAACCGGGCTTGCCACGATGCCGGTTAATATAGTCGATTGCCCGCTGGATTTCATCCGTTAATGGTTCCGAAAAATCAACTGTTGGAATTTTCAGCTGGTCGATTCCGAATTGTGCGTATTCCTGGGCTGGACCGGCAAATTCGTCGCACATGTTAACGACAGCGCAGACTCCCAACTCGCTTAGGCGTTTGACTGACGAACTTGTCGGAAACGCGCCCAAAATCAAATTCGGTTCAACTTCGTCCCACCAGTTCTGCCGCCTGATTACCTGGCAAACCAGTACGTCCCAAATCAGGGTAGTCAGGAAGACCAATTTGGCTGAAATTTTTCTCATGACAGAAGACCAGTTGTTGCCTGCAACAGCTGCGGATTCCCGCGAAATTCGATTCCGGATTCCGGCAACGACAACTGGACAGCAAGATGCCAATTGTTAGATTACGCCCGGTGGTGTTTGGCTTCCAGAGACTGGATTCTAGTCGAAATCCCGGCTGGCGTTGAACAGGCTGTAATTCGTCCGGCGTTTTTTTCCGTGTTATCCTGGCAAACGCCGCTTCCATCCAATAGCCCACGAAAGTGCGACAGGCCATGCAGTTGGCGGCGATCATCCTGGCGATTCTGGTAATTGTGGGTCTGGTTGTTCAGTCTTTTCAATCGCTATATCTTGCCAGGCTTTTCAGGAATTATGAGCCCGTATTCCTGGAAGACTCCGGGTTGCCCAAATGCGCCGTGGTGCTGTGTCTGCGTGGATGTGATCCAGGACTGGAAGT
>JAYVKA010000332.1:0-4281 GCA_043768885.1 Planctomycetota bacterium | reverse complement strand
GCGAGGGTGCTGGCTCGCAAAAAAATTGATTCGAACCGGGTGCTGGACGAAGCGTCCGACTGGCGTGCGGCTCTGAATCAGATTGCGTCGTTGCCTGAGCTGGCGAATTCGCGGCTGGCGATCGAATCGACGATTTTGGATTTGCCTTTGAGGTCGGGCCTGGAGGCACGGGGCACCGTTGTCGAACCGCTATCGCTGGTTGCGCCGCCGGTTCGGCAAAACCAGGCGGCGGAGAATCCGCTGCCGTGTATTGCCGCGATTGTTTGCGACCTGGATGGGTTGGCCGGGGTGATACAGTGGCTGAATGACTCCGGCGTTGTAGACTTGGTCCGTCCGATTTTGTTTGCGCCTTCTTTGGAAATCGTTGAGTCGGCTGGTTTGCTGGGGGTCGATTCGCGGCATCTGGCAACGAATTTGCCACCCGGACAGTGGGGAACGGTTGAAGCGTTGCAAATCGCGGGGCAATTGTGGTAGCAATTCATGAGACGGTGCTCGCCCTCGTTTACACTTCGGGTTATGGAGTTTTGTGCAAGGACTGCTCTGGACGGGTATACTCATGGGTTGTGGGGGTCAATTCTTTTTTTGATCGGGAGTAATGAACATGATTTTTTTCTTGAAGGTGGGAGCGAATGCTTGTCTGTTGGTCGCGGGTGTCGCGGTCGCAGTATTCGCGATGAACGGAAGTTCCAATCAGGGTTTGTCGGCTTTGTCCGTTGGTGCCTGGAATCAGGATCAGGACGAAGACGTCGATGTCGAGGCGTTGATGGAGGATGGCCAACAGAAAGTTGGTGAAGGGGACTTCAAGGGTGCGGCAGAAGTATTCCGCAAAGTCGTCGCTGCGGACAAAAACAATGGTCTTGGCTGGCAAATGCTGGGCTATTCCCTGCATATGGACAAAAAATATGACGAGGCGATTGAGGCTCACACCAAGGCATCGACTTTTCGGGATTACAAGGCCATCGGATTGTACAACCTCGCCTGCGCCTGGTCCCTGAAAAAAGATACAGAAAAGGCCATCGGATTTTTTGAAAAAGCTGTCGAAGCGGGTTTCAATGATTCCGATCTGATCGACGGCGATTCGGACCTTGACCATATCCGAAAAGACGGTCGTTTCGAGCCGATCGCCAAGTGGGCCCGAACCGGCAAACGGCCTGGCGCAGATTCCAAAGCCATTCAGGGCAAGTGGGTGGTAACGAGTGGCTCCAAGGCTGGTGAACGGTATCCGATGGAGGAGCATGTACCGGAATTTGAATTCACTGCCAAACAGATCTTTTTGCCAGGCCCTGAAGGGACTGAGCGATTTGTTATGAATTACACCGTCGACAGCTCCAAGTCACCGATGCAAATCGACATGGAGATCGAATCGGGCCCGGCTCCGGAAGGCAAAGCGGTCGGAATTATCAAAGTGGACGAAGGAAAATTGACTTTGTGTTACGATCCGACCGGTGCCAAACGTCCCGAGAAATTTACGTCGGATGCAGACAACGGATTTTTCCTGTTTGAATCGAAAAAGGCAGTGGCGACTTTTGACGCCGCAGTCCTCAAAGGGGAATGGGTTCTCGTTTCCGGCGTGAAGGCTGGCGAAGAACTGGGCGAAGACCACTTGAGTGGCTCGATCAAGTTCGACGCCGACACGGTTACGATTCCGGCGGGCGAAGAGTCGTTTGTGATGGGCTACAAAATTGATCCATCGGCGACTCCGGCGATAATCGATATGAAGATTCTGTCGGGTCCGGCGCCGGAAGGCTCCCCTGCGTTTGGGATTATCAAGAAACAGGACGAGAATGTCGTGATTTGCTATAACGCGATGGGCGAAGACCGTCCGGAGAAATTCGAATCGACCGAAGAAAATGGTTTCTTCCTGTTTACACTGAAGCCAGCGAAGAAATAGTTTCCTCAAAACGATAGACTCAGGCGGCCGGGCAACCGGTCGCCTTTTTTTGGAGTTGAGACGGATCGATTATGTTCAGGATTTCGACTCGTTTAACCGTCAACCGCAGGCGTACGAGAATTCTCCACGCTGGCTTCCGCGTACGCCTGCGGCTGACGGTTAAACGGCGAATCAGAATTTTTGCACTTCGCCCAATTGTTGATCGTCCCCGGTGTCTACAAGATGGATCCATTGTTTGTGCCAAATCGGATCGAACACGAAATTTCTGTTGCTGCGATTGACGATACGCGGAAATCGCTTTGGGCCGAAATCCTTGGGTGGAGACGAAGCGACGGGGCCTGGGAAGGCCGGTTGAGCAACTCGGCACTGTCAACGGCGACGGCGATCAGTGCGATGAGTTTCTGGATTCGAAATCAAACTGGCGAGGCGGTTTCTGAATTGGTCGAACAGACCGGCCGGCAAATCGATGCGGGATTTCGCTGGTTAAGGCCGTTGCAAAACGAAGATGGTGGCTGGGGTGATACGACGGCCAGTTACTCAAATATATCAACAACGCTATTGGTGATTGCAGCCATTCATGCGGCGGAGGTCCAGGAAGACTGGTCGCCGGAACTGGATCTGGCCTGGGAATACATTAATGGCCAAGGAGGAATCGATGGCGTTCGTCGTCGTTACGGTGCGGACAAGACTTTTTCCGTGCCGATCCTGGCGAGCGCGGCGATGAGCGGGATTGTGCCGTGGCGCGAAGTCGGCGTGTTGCCATTCGAGGCGGCTTGTGTTCCGCAAAGCTGGTACAACCTCGTTCAAATGCCGGTCGTCAGTTATGCGGTTCCGGCTTTGGTTGCAATTGGCCAGGTAAAATTTGTTCACGACCCGCCGTGGAATCCAATTGCAAGACTGATTCGAAAGATGGCTTTTGTAAGAGCAACTGCGGTCTTGCAGCGAATGCAGCCGGAAAGCGGCGGGTATTTGGAAGCAGTCCCGCTTACCAGCTTTGTTACGATGGCGCTTTGTTGTTCGGGCAGGGCCGACCATCCGGTGGCGACTGAGGGAGTCCGTTTTTTGCTCGACTCGTTTCGTCCGGAAGGAAGCTGGCCGATCGATACGAATCTTGCGACCTGGAATACGACGTTGACGATCAATTCGCTGGCGGCGGATTGGCCGGACGACATGCGAAAACCTGATACGTGGCGGACAACTTTGAAGTGGTTAATGGATTGTCAAACAAAGCAACATCATCCGTTTACGGGTGCAGCACCTGGTGCGTGGGGATGGACCGATTTGACGGGATCGGTTCCCGACGCTGATGATACGCCGGGTGCGATGTTGACACTGAAACATTTGTCGCGCGAAGTGGAGTTGGATTCCGCAGCGAAATCGGAAATGCAATCAGCGGCCTTGCGCGGGGCCGGGTGGCTGCTCGATCTTCAGAATCGCGATGGAGGATGGCCGACGTTTTGCCGGGGATGGGGCCGGTTTCCATTTGATCGCAGTGGGGCTGACATCACGGCTCACGTGATTCGCGGATTGAACACCTGGCGGGAACAGGGCGACGCGAAAAAGATTGACGCCGCGATCGGGCGCGGGTTTCGGTTTATGGAATCGAAACAGAATCCAGATGGGTCGTGGTTTCCACTTTGGTTTGGCAATCAGGACGTAGCCGACGAAAACAATCCGGTCTACGGAACGTCCAGGGTACTGATGGCCTGGCGAGACACCGGATGCATGAATGAAGCGGCGGCGGTTCGTGGGCTGGAATGGCTGCTGGAAAATCAGCGAGCGAACGGAAGTTGGGGAGGGGGAATTTCGGTTGGCGATGCAAATGACGGGGCAGGGGAGGGAACCGTGGAGGAAACTTCGCTGGCCGTCGATATACTTTGTGATGCAGCGTTTGATCCAGGGCTGGAACTTGATTTCGCCAACCAAATCAGGAAACAGGCAATGGTCGGGGGCCGTTGGCTGGTCGATGCAATTGATCGAAAAGAGCATAACATCAGCCGGCCGATCGGGTTTTATTTTGCGAAACTGTGGTACGACGAACAGCATTACCCGTTTGTATTTTCACTCGCCGCTTTGGGCAAACTCGGCAAACTTGTCCGGCAGAACAGGGCTAATGACTCGACAAAACTGCGGACGAAACCCGATCGGTAAACAAGGTTTGGCCCTGTTTCGCATTCAAACCGATTCTGCTGTATGATGTTCGGTCGGGATGCAACGGAATTCACATCACCAGATCCATCGGGCGATACCACAACGTGTCCATAGAAACAGCTGAACAGAAGCCAGCCGAAGTCACAACGAAGCGGGTTTCCCGCCGGCGCAAGACCAGTCACTTGAAAAAGGTGCCGACGTCGAAGGCCCAGCGGGAATTGCTGCGCGAAAAATGTCGC
>JAYVKA010000331.1:0-3157 GCA_043768885.1 Planctomycetota bacterium | reverse complement strand
CGGCTTACAAAAAATGGCAGTCGGACCAGCCGGGGGGTGGAACCGATCCGGGTAAATCGATCAGCGAGCTTTCTGGACACGCGGCCGAAGAACGAAGCACCAAGCTGATCCGTGCCATGATCGCTGCGGCTCGTGCCGACGGACACATCGATGAACGTGAGCAAGAATTGATCGTGACCCGGATCGCGAAGATTGAATTGCCCGATACGGAGCGGCGACTGCTTCAAAACGAGATGGAGCGGGAAGTCAAATTCAGCGACATTGCACTGATGGCCGATTCACCAGCCGCAGCCGCCGAGATCTATCTGACCAGTTTGTTGATCGTCGATTCGGAAAATGAGTTGGAGCAAAAATACCTGGCCGACCTGGCCAAAGCCCTCGACCTGCCGTGGGACCTTGTTCAGAAACTGGAAGCTGAAGCGGCAGCACATTGATTTTCGTGGCACAGAGCTTACAGCCTGTGTATTCCAGGATCACACAGGCTGGAAGCTCTGTGCCACTCAGGTTGTCTATCCAAAGATTTCGATCGCCGCGAGGGCGTCGTTAGGGGTGAGTCGAGAAGAGTTTCTGGTTTTCGGATCGATGCAGATTCGCGAGAGTACTTCGATGTCGATTCCGGCCAGGCCACGATAGTGTTTTGTGCGAAGCTGTCGGTTGCCGGCCAAGCGATGGTCGCTGCACAGTGTGTGAAATTCTTCTTCGGAAAGCGGATACTGCGGTGGCGTGCCGGGCGAGGCGATGATTTCCGCCACGGGTGCACGAATGATTTCGATTCGGCCCGATGCCAGCAACTCCGGCATCCAGCGATAGAAATACATCGACATCAGGGCTCCGCAGTGGATTCCGTCGGCGTCTGGATCGAATAGCAGCAGAATTTTTTCGTATCGAACGGCCGCGAGATGAAAATCCGGGCCGATGCCTGTACCGATTGCCTCAGCCAATGCGATAAACAGCGGGTAGCCTGCGACCTTTTTCTCGGTGGCCTTGATCGCATTTAGCGGTTTGCCTTGCATCGGCAATACGGCCTGATTCTGGGCGTTTCGCAAGCGAGTTACCGATGAAGCGGCCGAATCGCCTTCGACCAAAAACAGTTCGGCGCGCGAACCTGGTCCGGCGGATCGGCAGTCTTCGAGCTTGACGCGTTGGTTGGTGTATTGCATGGAATATGGAGTGGCGGGGACGAAAGGCGGTGCCCTGGAGCCAGTCATCGTGGGGATGGGCTTCCAGCCTGTCCGGAGCGCAACCACAGGCTGGAAGCCTGTGCCACGTATCACTGCGTTGACCGATTGTGGGGCGTCAATCATATTCGGCGGGCGGGATAACAGCATAACAGGAAGTCTATGGCGGCAAACGAAAACTGGTGGAACCGGCCGGCTGGTGGCAGGGAAGTGATGCAGGTCGCATTGCCGCTGGTGATCAGCAGCCTTTCCTGGACCGTGATGACATTCGTCGACCGGATGATGCTGTTCTGGGATTCCGGCGATGCGATGACCGCCGCATTCAACGCATCGATCATGTGGTTCGCCTCGCTTTGTTTGCCGCTGGGCATTTGTGCTTTCACGAACACCTTTGTGGCCCAGTATTTCGGTAACCGCAATTTTGCGGGTGTTGGGCGAAGTGCCTGGCAGGGAATCTGGATCGCTCTGCTGTTCACGCCGTTGTGCGTAGCGACTGGCTGGCTGGCTCCTTCGCTGTTTTATCTGGCAGGACATGATCCCGTTGTGACCGCGCTGGAAGAAACCTATTTCCGCATTCTGGTTTGGGGCAGCGGCGGAATGCTCGTCTCGCAGTCGGCCTCGGCGTTTTTCGGCGGACAGGGTCGGACGTCGGTCATGATGTACGTCGATGGAGCGTTTGCGCTGCTGAATGTCGTGCTCGATTACTGCTGGATTTTTGGATACGCCGGATTTCCGGCGATGGGAATTGCCGGTGCGGGATACGCCACGATACTGTCGTTGTGGCTGAAGGCGGCCTTCTATTTATGGTTGATGCTGCGCAACAAGGAGCACACACAATTTCAAACGCGAATCCATTGGCGACCAGATTGGGAGTTAATCGGACGGATGCTTCGGTTTGGCGGACCGGCCGGTTTGCAGATGCTGATCGACGTGGCAGGATTCACAATGTTCGTGATGCTGGTCGGTCGATTGGGTGCGATCTCGGCCGACGCGACTTCAATGGCGTTCAGCATCAGCAGTTTTGCTTTCATGCCGGTGTACGGCTTCGGACAAGCGGCCGGGATTCTGGTGGGCCAACATCTGGGTGAAAACCGGGAACATTTGGCAGCGCGAAGTGCGTGGAACTCGGTCCTGATTGGCATGGCCTATATGGCGCTGATTTCGATTCTGTATCTGGTCATACCTGACTTGTTCCTGCTGGGTTTCTATGCGACAGAGGAAGCTGCCATGGAGCACGCCCAGGAAGTTCGTAATCTGGCGGTTGTGCTGCTGCGATTCGTGGCGGCCTACAACATTTTTGACGCCGCGTTGACGATTTTTGTGGGAGCGTTGAAAGGAGCTGGTGATACGACGTTTATTCTTGGGATCAGTCTGGCCATGGGGTTGCTATTGGCGGTGGTCACGTGGGTGGCAGTTGTACAGATGTCAGCTGAAGTGATTGTTTGCTGGCAGATTGTTACGGGTTGGGTTTGGTTGGGTGGTGTCGTTTACGCCTTGCGGTTCATGGCGGGAAAATGGCGAAAAATGCGGGTAATCGAGCAGAAATAGCCGACCTTCGATACTTCCCGATTCGGCAAGGGTTTATACTTGGACTGACGCAAAGATCTTGCTGTATCGATCACGGTCCAATCCGGGAGAGTTCAAATGAAGGTTTCAGGAATCGCAAGTTCGATCGCACTGGTTGCCGGATTGTCGGCGGCACTGATAGTCGCCGACGCAATTGGTCAGGACCAAAACCAAACCCGCCGCAATCAGCAACAACAACAGCGCATGCAGCAAATGCAAAATCAGCAGCGAGGTCGGCGTGCTGAAGAAAACGCACTCAAGCCCGGAATGATGGCTCCGACATTTACGCTTAAATCCCTCGACGGAGAAATCACTTTTGACTTGCGGGAGCATCGCGGCGAGCGACCCGTCGTTTTGATTTTCGGATCGTATACCTGACCGCCCTTTCTTCGCCAGGTTGGCGAACTGGAAGC
>JAYVKA010000330.1:0-3398 GCA_043768885.1 Planctomycetota bacterium | reverse complement strand
CGCCTCGCAACGCAAATTGCGATGGTGCTGATGGGCAAACATCGGCCGACTTATACTCCGCACACCGACACCGGTGATTTCGTAATTGTGACCAATTGCGAAAAAGTCCGTTTCACCGGCAACAAGTGGCAGAACAAACAATACACCTGGTTCACGGGCTATACCGGACAGCGAAGCGAAAATGCTGCGGCGCGGCTGGAACGTGCACCCGAGCAAATTTTGGTGGAAGCCGTACGGCGAATGCTGCCAAAAAATGCTTTGGCAACTCACATGTTGGACAAGTTGAAGCTCTACAAAGGCAGCCAGCACCCTCATCAGGCTCAACAGCCCCAGGCACTTAACCTCGAAACATTGACGGCCGCTGAATAGTCACCGGCATTGCAGTTCTGGTCCAGAGAATCAGTCACCCAGTTTTCAGTAAACAAAAAATGGTATTCACGAAAAAAGACGCTGCTACAGGTCACTCCATCGGAACCGGTCGCCGCAAGAAATCGGTTGCCCGAGTTCGCGTGGCTTCTGGTTCAGGCAAGATCATGGTCAACGGCCGTGAGCTGCAAAACTACTTTACGAATATCGCTGACCAGACGGCGATCACGCAGGCACTCGTTGCCACCGACCAGCTGAAATCGGTTGATGTAACGATTCGGGCCTCCGGCGGTGGATCGACGGGACAGAGTGGCGCAGCCCGAATGGGACTGGCCCGGGCTCTGGTTAGCTACAACGCTGAATTATTCGAGCCGCTTCGTGACGGCGGATTTCTGACTCGCGATTCACGGATGAAAGAACGCAAAAAATACGGATTGCGTGGTGCGCGCCGCGGCGTCCAGTTCTCCAAGCGTTAATTCCCCGACCAATATCGAAATTCAAAAACGTCTCGTCGGCCTTGGCTGGCGGGACGATTTTCTTAATCAAGGCGGAAGAATTCCGGATCTTTCAAATGCTATCGTCCTTGCCTGCATCGACTCCGGGATCACTTTTGTATTGACCTGTTTCCGTGCTATCGGTACCTTTCCGTGCCGGTTTACAGGCGAATCAAGAATCGATTGCATGGAGGCAATGACCCAATGTCTGGTAACAAAGAAGTCGTTTCTGTCCCGTTGCTGGACGTTGTGCGCGACAATGAATCACTGAACGAAGAGTTCATCGCCGCTGCCGCGCGGGTTATCAAGAGCGGACAATACATTGGCGGCCCCGACGTACAGGCCCTCGAACACTCTCTCGCCGAATTCTGTGAAACGCGGTTTGCAATCGGATGCGCGTCCGGCAGCGATGCGTTGCTGTTGGCACTGATGTCGATCGATCTGAAGCCGGGCGATGAAGTCTTGCTTCCGAGCTTCACTTTTTTCGCAACCGCCAGCTGTGTTACCCGCCTGGGTGGCGTGCCGGTTTTTATCGATATCGATCCTGTCACGTTCAACATCAATGCCGGGTTGATGGAGAGCCAGATCACCTCGCGGACCCGGGCGATCATTCCCGTTCACCTGTTCGGCCAATGTGCCGACATGACGGAGATTATGGACATCGCCGAGCGCAACTCGTTGCGAGTCATTGAAGACTGTGCCCAATCGATCGGAGCCACGTGGTGCGGGCGACAATCGGGAAGCATCGGCGACATTGGATGTTTCAGTTTCTACCCGACAAAAAACTTTGGTGGTTTCGGCGACGGCGGCGTAATGACCACCAACGACCCGGATTTGGCCGACCGAATTCGCCTGTTGGCTAATCACGGAATGAGGCCACGGTACTACCATCAGGCTGTCGGACTGAATTCGCGGCTCGATTCGATTCAGGCGGCACTGCTGAATGTGAAGCTTCCAAAACTGGCCGAATGGACTGCCGCGCGACAAGCCAACGCGACCTGGTATCAAAAAGCGTTTTCCAATGCCGGGTTGGACGGGTTCCTGCGTGCACCTGTTGCTGAACCTGAATGCGGACATGTCTGGAACCAGTTCACAATCCGAATCCCAGGCGGTCAACGGGACGCGGTACGTCAAAAGCTGAATGAAGCAAAAATTGGTGCAGAGATCTACTACCCGATTCCGTTGCACAAACAAACCTGCTTTGCGGAATTCAACTCCGACCGGTCGCCACTGGTCGAAACCGAACGGGCATCGAACGAAGTGCTGAGCCTGCCAATTTTCCCTGGCCTGAAAACAGCTGAAAAGACGTACGTTGTCGATCAGCTGCAAAAAATCCTGTGCGGCAAAGATTCCGCCCAGCGTCGTGCTGCCTGAGTTGATTTGCCAACTCAAACCAGAAACAAGAATTCCTGCAATGAACGAATTGGTCCCCTTCGGTGATTAACCGTCAGGATCATCCAGCAGTTCCTGAAGACGACTGCCCAGTTGTAGTGGAAAACGACCGGGCCAAGTCGAATCGATCATTCCCAGGGAAATCATGTCAAGCAGATGAACCTGGACTTTGCGTTGAAACGCATTCAGTTTCATTCGCACAAGCGTTTCGAGAGCAACAGTTTGAAAATCGTTGGCACGGGCGGACGGTTCGATATCCGGATTCGGTTCGCCTTCGCGTTCAACCCGGCCGCAAATCAACACATGAACTGCATCGCGAGCCGAGCCGTCTGGCTCTTCCACAAACATGTCCAGTCCGGCAGTTTGACGATGGTGAAACCCGCCAGCGATCATCGCCGCAGTCATGGCCGGGAGATCATTGGGCCGAACCAGAATGTCGACATCGCGAGTCGTTCGCAATGCGGCTTCATCAACCTGGGCCACCCATGCACGAACCGCATGTCCTCCGATAACCGCATACGGCACTTTGGCCTCTTCGAGAATTCCGACAGTCTTCCGCAATCGCTCGTTGACTTTTTCCACTGCACGCTCCATCCGCGTCCATAACTCTTCGCCGGTAATCTTAAACTCATCCATACGCTGTTCTCCTGCCACATCCTAACCTGGCCGCGACGACCGTGTTATTGTCTTCCATGAACCTGGCGAACACTCCGTTTCGCGGAAAGCAAAATGAGCCGTGTTTTTGGCTGGGAAGATGATCATCCGAACTCGTATGGCGATTGACCAAATTTTCCGACCTGGCAACCGAGTTGCCCGAAAAATACGTGGAAGGCTGGACAATCAGTTCAAAAAAACTAACATCTTCTATTCGCGATCAAAATGCGGTTTCCTTTTTGGCAATTCCGACAACCACAGCCCTTGTTCGACGGGCTGTTAGACTGTGGGTTTGCAACAATTCGCAGTGGTTGACAGTTCATGCTTAAAAACGCGCCAGTCCGCTCGATCCCTCATGACGGACTGACGGTCGAAGGTTATTCGCGGGCCGCCGTGCAGTCGTACTGGAGAATTCCTGAACTCAAAGTCGGATTCGATTTGGGAGCTCATCCGTGGGATTTCATGGGAATCCCGAACTGGCTGATTTCGCAT
>JAYVKA010000329.1:0-2517 GCA_043768885.1 Planctomycetota bacterium | reverse complement strand
GTGCCCTCGAGTCGGCCAAAGACATTCGTGAAACGTTTGCTCGCATGGCGATGAATGATGAAGAGACGGTTGCCCTGATTGCGGGTGGCCATACTTTTGGCAAAGCCCATGGAGCGGCAGATGCCAGCAAGTTCATCGGCGCGACGCCTGAAGGAGCCAGTCTCGAAGAGCAGGGTTTGGGCTGGAAGAATACTTTTGGAAAAGGCAACGCGGGTGATACCATCTCCAGCGGCTTGGAAGGTGCCTGGTCTGCCACACCGACGCAGTGGTCCAACGGATATTTCGATCACCTGTTTGGCTATGACTGGGATCTCACGAAGAGTCCGGCGGGTGCATGGCAGTGGGTTCCAACGGATCCCGCCGCTGCCCAGCTGGTACCGGACGCACATGATTCGACGAAGTTTCACGCTCCAATCATGTTTACGACCGACCTGGCGCTGAGAATGGATCCGATCTACGGTCCGATTTCAAAACGATTCCACGAAAATCCTGAGCAGTTCGCCGCAGCCTTTGCCAAGGCGTGGTACAAATTGACTCATCGAGACATGGGGCCTTACTCACGTTGCCTTGGTGCCGAAGTTCCCGCGCCACAATTGTGGCAAGATCCAGTTCCGGCGGTCGATCATCCGCTGATTGGGGACCAGGACATCGCGGCGCTCAAGAGCAAAATCCTCGCCTCTGGTTTATCCGTTTCGCAACTGGTTTCGACCGCTTGGGCGTCCGCTGTCACGTTTCGTGGTACGGACAAACGGGGCGGCGCCAACGGTGGTCGAATTCGGCTGGCACCGCAGAAAGACTGGGAAGTCAATCAACCTGTCGAACTGGCCAAAGTCCTGCAAGCGTTGGAGAAAATTCAATTGGAATTTAACCAGTCGCAGGCCGGTGGCAAGAAAATTTCGTTCGCGGATCTGGTTGTATTAGCGGGCTGTGCCGGTGTCGAAGCGGCGGCCAAAAAAGCGGGGCACAATGTGCAGGTTCCGTTCACTCCGGGTCGCACAGATGCGACTCAGGAAATGACCGACGCGCAATCGGCTGCAGTACTGGAGCCGACGGCGGACGGTTTCCGCAACTATGTCCGCCAAGGACACGATCGTTCGCCCGAAGAGTTGTTGTTGGATCGCGCCCACCTGCTTACACTGAGCGCGCCTGAGATGACAGTACTGGTCGGCGGTATGCGGGTCTTGAATGCAAACTTTGGCAACTCCCAACAGGGCGTCTTCACAAAACAACCCGGAACTCTAACCAACGATTTCTTTGTGAATCTGTTGGACATGGGCACGCAATGGCAGAAGTCCGCCACTGACGAGCAGGTTCTGGAAGGCGTTAATCGCGCCACGGGAAAGGTCCAATGGACCGGGACGCGTGCCGATCTGGTGTTTGGTTCAAATTCACAACTTCGCGCCATCTCCGAAGTCTACGCCAGTGCTGACTCCAAGCAGAAATTCGTCAATGACTTTGTTGCCGCGTGGAGCAAGGTGATGCAGCTGGATCGTTTTGATCTTGCTCCCGCCGCGCAACTGGGAACGAAGTCGGCGGCGTTGAGTCACCGTTAGTCCGTTCCATTGGGCAGCTATCGGTCGCTCGACTCAGCAGGTCGAGCGACCTTGCGTTGCCTTTTGCGAAACAGTGTGCAATCCGATTGGCACGCAACGCGTCGATTTGCAATTCGATTGGAGTGGACTCGAATTGCGGGTTTGGAACGTCCTGTTTTGAATTTGATGTGCGGGAATTTGTAACTGCCCTAAAAAACCGATGACCGAGGAAACCGATGAGCGATAGTCCACTTACCAACAATCCAACCTACCGACCGTTACGAGTATGGGTGCCGCTGATCTTGGTGTCGCTGATGGTGCTGGCGCGGTTTGCGCCCGACATGATTCAAAATGGACCAGCGATGATGTGGGCTGTCGCGGCCTTTGGTCCGTTTCTGGTTGGCTTGCTGATCATGTTGTGGTGGTTGCTGGCCAGCCGCGCCCGCTGGTTCGAACGACTTTTCGGACTGCTCGCCGTGGTCGGTTTGGGCGTGGTTGTGGGACTCTTATTGGACCCTTCGATGCAGGGTCCGCCCATTATCGTGATGATGATTCCGATGGGGATCGCTGGATTCGCAATAGGCTTGATCCTGTTGGGGAAATGGTTGACGTTCAAGCGTACAATTTGTGCCTTGATTTTGGCGCTGCTCGGCATGAGTGTTTCCGCGTTACTCAAGAACGATGGCGTGTGGGGCAATTTCGCCTTTGGCCTGGATTGGCGTTGGAATGCTACTCCCGAAGAACAATTCCTGGCGAGTCGTGCCACCCAGCCGGTGTCAGCGTCATCGAACGAGGGCGTCGAGAGTCGGCGCGCTGCATTGTTAAATCCGGAGTGGCCTGGCTTTCGTGGTCCCGCCCGAGATGGGGCTCAACACGGTCAAGTATTCGCGTCCAATTGGGGGGACAATTTGCCGGATCAACTGTGGCGAATTCAAGTCGGCCCGGCTTGGTCCTCATTCGCTGTCGCCGGCGATTGCCTGTTCAC
>JAYVKA010000328.1:0-10369 GCA_043768885.1 Planctomycetota bacterium | reverse complement strand
AAAGTCAAAAACACGTTTCCAGAACCTGCATTCAGCCTGAACATTCCGATTCACTGTTTTCTGACAACGTGAATTCGACCCTTGCACCGGATTACCAGGGCTCACCCACGTCAAACGCATTTTTCACAACCAGCTGGACGCGGTAACTGCCAATATTGTTTTGCCAGTGTTCGTTGTCGTTAATCACCAAATACAGACGTCCGCTGCCTGCATCGGATTTTTCCAGGTGCTTGCCTACAAACCATCGCTCGCCACTCGGACCAACTTTTCCCAATACACTGCCCCAGCGAAATCCCTCCTGCAGCTTTCTTTTACCCTCGAGTGGTTCGAAGATTCCGTCGGGGTCGGCCGACCAGCCGTCTTCATCGAACGACAATCGCACGAAACCACGCGCATCGCAAATCAGCGATGATTGTTCCGTCAGGAAAATTCCGCAGTCCATCAATCCGACATAGGTGCAATGATGGAGCGCATCCAGGTAAATCGTTCGTGAAATCGTCTCTTTCAAAACTGCGATCCGGCGAATATTGCTGGTCGGAATGACCTGCCGCCTCCCTTCTTCATCGACCATAATGATGTTCGTATCGGCCAGGTTGCCTCGCAAAGTTGTACCGTCGGCCAATCTAACAAGATCCAGCGAACGATCGAGTCCGTCAGCATGACCCGGCAGGATTCGGCCAAACAGGCGATACCGGTAGTCGGGCATATGGGCATCGGTATCCGGGAAATTTTTCAGCAAGGGACTGATGACCGGCAGTCCAATGTCCGCCAACTCGGCGGCTGCCTGTTCGGACTTTGCCAAATCCGTTCCATCCAACACCGCCAGATTAGAGGTGATGCTTTGCTGTTCCAATTCAGTAGCTGGCAGGGCCGAATGAAGCGACAATAAATTGGCAAGTTCGATCGAATGCGAATGGCCATCTGCCTGAATCGAGACTGTTGCCTGCCCGGCAATTCCAAAGACATCCTTTCCGTCACAAGTACGAACCATCAATTCTGTTTTGATGGATTGCTGGGCGCTGAGTTCGGCTGGGCAAGCGAGAAAAATGATTGCCAGGGCAAAAAAATATTTCCGATTCATCATCGATCGTGCTCTCGCGTTTCAATTGCCAATGATGTCTATGAAAAAAGTCTCCGTCCGCGGTTGGAGAAAACATCATACAACATTGCCACCCAATGCAAGCCATGTAGCACGGCAGATTTTGACATTCGACGGTACCCGGTTGGCGACCGGTTGTGTTAAAGTTCGAATCGCGACGAGGGCGAACGGTTGCTTTGTCAAACCATTCATTGCGGAAGGTCGCCAAATCCGGTAACGGCCTCCGACGACAGCTCATCGTATTTCAGTGTTGATTGCAATTTGCAAATTGCCGCAAGGCATGTACCTGGCAAGCTGCGCGGAAGATTAATGACCGGATTTCTCTGCAGTACCGTCTTGTTTCTGATGATGCTGGGTTCGCCTTGCGTTCTTTCGGCTCAATCGATCATGGAGTTGCGCCAGGCGGCGGTCAATCGGCCCCGGCGACTGATTATGGACAACGACGGAAACGATGTTGTCACGATGAAAGCGTTGACGACGAAGGAGTTTCTCGTCCAACGAACATCGCCGCTGGCTGGTTCAAACGAAGATACTATTTTCTATTGTTCCAACGCGACCTTTGGACTTTCGACTCGTCCCAGTCGGGTCTGGCAACCACGCGACTACCGGGCGTCCGGCAAAGAGGCCTGTCGGAATTATGACATCGATGGAATCTCTCTCGACTTTTTCCGCCACCCGGTTTTTTTCAAATCAACTTTTGAAGGCAAAGTTGCCAGCCGGGAAGAGATGGCCTCAATGACCGATCTGATTCGCCGGGTCCTGAAAATGACTGAACGGATCGGTGCGGAAAAAGGCAAGCCGTTAATGGTGATGCCTTTCCGGAATTGACAGCGAGGGGCGACTGGCTGGAATCAGTTGCCAACAATGGTGTGCTGGCAACCGGCCGCAACGAAATCACGATTGCCCTGCCTCAGAACCATCGGGAACCACTGGAATGGCATGATCTAGGCATCGAAGAACGAGTCGATCGCCAATCCAGGGGACAATAGACAAGCGTTGTCTTGTTTTTCACAAAGACTTGATCGGGGCCAAAGTCTGGCGATGACCATTAATAACTCAACAACAAAGTGTCGAGTTTGCTGCGACGCGTCGAATCGACTGGCCAAGGGACAATGGTGCCACACGAGGGGATTTGACCGGGCCGTTTTTTCGCAGGGCCCTACTTGGACACGATCAGGAAATCGCGACGGAAAAGAGTACATCGATCACCCGAGCAGGTCCAAGACGGGCTCGTGATCTTCGACGCCTGTGAGACGCACGTCCAGGCCTTTGAATGGAAACGTTAAGGTTCGGTGATCGAGGCCGAGGCAATGAAGAATAGTCGCCTGAAGATCGTGGACATGCACCCGGTTTTCCGTAATGTGGAAACCGAAATCATCTGTCGCCCCGTAGGTCAGACCGCCACGGATCCCTCCGCCAGCCATCAACATCGAGAATGCCTGAGGATGATGATCGCGGCCCAGACTTCGCCCAAGCGCCGCGTTGCTTTCCACCATGGGGGTTCGACCAAATTCCCCTCCCCAGATTACGAGCGTGGAATCGAGCAAACCGGTTCGTTTGAGGTCTTCGATCAACGCTGCGGTCCCTTGATCCGTGGCCGCGCAGTTTCCACGATGGTTTCCAACAACATCGCTATGTGCGTCCCAGCCTTCGTGATAGATGTTGATAAACCGCACCCCCCTCTCGACCATCCGGCGGGCGACCAAACAGGCACGGGCGAATGACGGTTGATCAGGTTCGCAACCGTAAAAGTCCAGTGTTTCCTGAGGTTCGTTTTTCAGATTCATCAACTCTGGCGCGCTGGTTTGCAGGCGATGCGCCATTTCATACGCACTGATTCGCGACTCAATTTCCGGATCGCCGACCCGTTGAGCAGAACGGGTATTGAGGTCTTGAATCAAATCAAGCGAATCCTGTTGCAGCCGCGAGTCCACGCCAGGGGGATTGGCCAGATTGAGAATGAGATCGCCCTGATTTCGCAGCCGTACGCCCGAGAATTTTGTCGGCAAAAATCCACCGGACCAATTGGCGGAACCGCCACTAATCCCGGCACCCGTACTCATTACCACAAAGGCCGGCAGATCTTTGGACTCCGACCCTAGCGCGTACGTGACCCAAGATCCCATGCAAGCCCGGCCCGGTTGTGCGAAACCGGTGTTGAAGAGTATTTGTGCCGGAGCGTGATTGAACTGATCCGTTGTCACTGAGCGAACGAGACAAAGTTCATCGGCGATCTTTCCGAGGAACGGCAGGGGTTCACCAAGTTCCATTTGGCATGCGGCATGTTTGGCGAACGTGAACCGCGGCGCCATAACGGCTGCATCCGAGCGAATAAAAGCATACCGTTGATCGCCAATGATCGATGCTGGCAGAGGCTTTCCGTCGTGCCTGAGCAATTCGGGTTTGAAATCGAATAGTTCAAGATGCGACGGCGCTCCAGCCATGAACAAATGAATCACGGCCCGGGCCTGGCCAAAACGGGGCGAAGAGTTGTTTGCGGTCTGCGCCGTTTCAGCCGCAACAGCGGCCCGACCCAACCCGGCACCGGCGAGTGTTGCCAGGCCGATTTTTCCAAGCCCAATCCCGCATTGCTCCAGGAACCAACGACGCGAAGCGTGGATCCCGCGTTCAACTGATTGATGGAATTGACAATTCATAATGAAGCCGATCTTTCTCTGATCGCGATTAGAGCCTATCCCCAAAGGGGTCTGGCCCTCTCTGGTTTTCAAAGGGTCTGACCCCTCTTGGGATAGGCTCTTAGTTTCGCATGATGGTCTCGTCGAGATTCAGGATCACACGCGCGGTTATGGCCCAGGCAGCGACCTCGTCAAGTTTCGACTCATGTTCTCTGCTTTCAACAGTGTCCGGGGCATTCTCATTTGTTTTCGATTGTCTCGCAACAATGTTGGGTAACAACCTGCTTGCCTGCAATTCCCCGGCAGCGAGTCGCAGGCGTTGTTGTTGAACAAACCGGATGATTCGGTCTTGTTCTTCGGGCGACGCGGAGCGGTTGAGGCACCGTTGGAAAAGCAGGTCGATCCGTTCCGCATCCGTGACCGACGTGGATGCCAATTGTTGACCCATCGCTTCGGCGGCCTCCACGATCACAGTGTCATTGAGCAGGGACAGTGCCTGAAGTGGCGTGTTCGAGGTTTCCCTTTGTGCCAGGCAAGATTCGCCGCTCGGTGCGTCGAAGGTATTGAACATGGCGTACGGCGCAGTGCGTTTGAGATAGGTATAGATGCCCCGGCGGAAACGATCGGGGCCGACACTTGTATTCCAGGTGGCGCCTCCGAAGGCCGTTTCGTTGACACCCTCTGGTTGCGGCGGAAACACGGGCGGGCCAAATTGTTTTCGATTGAGTTGACCCGAAGCCGTCAAAACAAGATCACGAACTTGCTCGGCATCCAGACGGATTCGATTGGCTTTGGAAAGCCATCGGTTTTGCGGATCGAGCTTCAGTTGGTTTGCGGTCGTACAGGACGATTGTTGCCAGGCCGCGCTCATCACCAGTTGTCGGTGAAGTTTTTTGATGGATTGGCCTTGTTCGATGAAATCCACGGCCAGCCAATCGAGAAGTTCAGGATGGGTCGGAGGATTGCCTTGAAGACCAAAATCGCCTTCGGTTGTTACGATTCCCTGCCCAAAGAGGGCCGACCAGGCCCGATTTACCTGGACACGCGCTGTCAACGGATTTTCGGGGGCAACCAACCATTTGGCAAACTCCAGTCGCGGGGCAGCTGCTGTTGGTTTTGTCATCGGAGGCAAAAATCCGGGAACCTCGGGCTTCACGAGTTCCCTCGGCTGCATAAACTCGCCACGGTGATGCAAAAATGTGGGGCGTGGGTTATCCGAAGGACGCTCGCGAAAAACAAGTGTGGTTTTTGCACTTGGCGGTTTTTTCAGCTCGCGAATTTTCGCGACTTGCCCGCTCAATTCAGGAGCTTGCATGAGAAAGTACTGACGCAGTCGATCAGTTTCTTCCGGAGACCATTCTCCCGTCGGTCGAAGTAAATGCTCCTCAATTGTCGGCGGCGTTGGCGCGGCGACGACATTACCCTCATGCGTGGTCGTTGAGATGCGAAAGCACCCCAACGAGCAGGGATAATGCCGGCCGAACCGCAGCGAAATGTTCAGTGTTCCTTCCGCAGCCAATGGCTCGGACAGATTGAAGACGGCGACACTTCGTTCGCCGAACAGGCCTGCGCAGGACCAACCTGTTTGCGGGTCACCATCCAAAGCCAGCCGGGCTGAGACATCTTGCCCTCCAAAATTATTTTTGGCGTAAGTCTCCGTCGCGTCGCCCAATTTGAGGGGACTCAATCCATCCGCGGTTTCGAGAGTGGCAGTGAACTCACCCAAAAAGAAATCACCTTTCGGACCTTCAAAGTATGCCGTTCCCGGGCCACGTGCCGGCAAGCGTTCATCGGGCAGGACTTCCAAACGGATCGCTGATGTTCCGGCAGCAACATTGGAAAAGGTCAGCGTGTAACGATCGTCTTTGGTGATATCGCCTGATGCAAAGACCGAATCATCTGCCTGGATGGACAAATTCATGGTGGGTGAAGAAGCTGTTGCCGGGCGAAGGATTCTCCAATGTGGTGATTGCTGACGCTCGCGATCCAGCCAGGATTCGAAGGCCGTTTCGATGGCCTCTGTTCTTCTCGATTCGATGTCGGGGCTCGAGTTGTCTTCCAGCGGCCAACGCCTGGGAAGTTCTGCAAGTAGTGCACTCGCATCGGCCAAGCGTCGCTCATAATTTTGCCTTTCCTCTGGCGTTGGTATCTCCAAATCAGGCTCTTCCGTGTTGTTCAGCAAAGCCATGAACTGGTAATAATCGCGATGCGTAACGGGATCATACTTATGGGTATGACATTGGGCGCAACCAAGTGTCAGGCCCAACCAGGTTGTCCCTGTCGTTGCTACCCTGTCGGTCATGGCATAAAAGCGATATTCCAGAGGATCGATCCCCCCCTCTTCGTTGAGCATCGTATTGCGATGAAATCCAGTGGCGATCAACGCGTCTTGATCAGCGTCGGGAAGCAGGTCCCCCGCCAGCTGTTGAATTGTGAACTGGTCGAAAGGCAAATCGCGATTGAAGGCCCCGATCACCCAATCACGATAGGGCCAAATGCTGCGCGGCCGGTCTTTTTCGTAGCCATTTGTGTCTGCATACCGGGCCAAGTCCAGCCAACGCCGCGCCCAACGTTCACCGTAATGAGGCGAGGCGAGCAGGTCGTCAACGAGGCGTTCGTAGGCATCTTCATTAAAGCCATTCAGGCCGAGTGGCGACGCCGTCAGCTGTTGCTGCCAATGTTCTGATTCTCCGATCGTCGGTGGCAAGCCGACCAAATCAAGAAAGAGTCGCCGAACCAGAACGTTGGGGGGTGCGGCGGTCGAGGGCGATAGCTGCTCGTCCAGCATTTTCTTCAGGACGAAGCGATCGATTGGATTCGTGGTCCATGCCGGGAATTGCTGCGCATCGATTTCGGGCAAGGGGGATTTGACGGGGGCAACAAACGCCCAATGCTTTTGATAATCGGCCCCTGAAGCGATCCACATCCGCAGGACCTGAATTTGGGGGGCGGTCAATGGCTTATTGAATTCGTGAGGGGGCATGCGTTCGTCAGGATTGGCCGCCTCGATGCGCCGAACCAACTCGCTGTCCGCGAGTGCCCCCGGTTTGATGGCGTGATAACCCCCAAGATCGACCGTTGCACCCTGGAATGAGTCCAGTCTCAGGTCTGCGGCTCGCGCTGCCTCATCAGGACCATGGCATGGGAAGCAATGCGTCGCAAGTATCGGACGGACATCGGCATTGAAATTTATGGCCGCTGAATCCACCGCAGGATCTTGAACGGCGAGGTCTTTGGTTTGCGCCGGCAGGCAAGAATCGCCGAGGCTCAAAGCGAGCGCAAGGAATCCAAAAATCAAATGGCGTACGAGATTCGTCATAGCGGAGAAAGCCGATTTTATTGAGTCTGGATCAGGTCTCGCTGGAACTCCAATATTATAGTGGATCACCAGAAGACAGAGATCTTTGTCCTCGCGCAAACCACTCTGCCGTTCTTCGAGGATTGGCGACCCGCCAGAGACGAAAAAGACCCCACATGAAACAACCGGTGCTTCGTCCATTTTTTACTCTGTTGTGAGTCGAGTGCCGTGAGGCACCGGGTAGCGTTGACAAACCCGGCCGCTCACGCGTCACGGCTCAAAAATCAATAGACCGATCACGTGAAACCCCAATATTCAATCTGGACAAAGCACTAGTCTACAATCCTAACCGGGTTGCGCCATGAAGAGTTCGATTGCCATACCGGATACTTTCCAGCCCTCCTTTTTGGTCCTGACGGTTCCGCCCGAAACGCCAATAGAATAATCAAATTTTTCAGATTGAAAGTTGACTTTTTGCGGCTCGACGCTGGTCATGTTTGTTTTTGCCGGATCCCCTTCGAACGACAGTTCCACAGACAACGAACCGCTATGGGAAATCAAAATCTTCTTCTCGCCAAACCCGAGCCTTAAGGTTTCGCCGTCTTGTGTTGGAGTATCGACCGTCATCGTTTCGCCAGATTCCTTGACGATCGGCTTGCCTCTCAACCGCACTCGTTTGCCATCCACAAGGAAAAACCCTCCGGCTCCCGGCTCCACGCTCGACCCGGTTTCTTTTCGCCAATGGTAGCCGTCGAGAACCGCCGGCATTTTCTGTTCCACATCGTTCAGCCGCGTCGCTCCGTCCAGGAAAGGCTGAGGGTATCGATCGCTGTAAACCGTGAGGTCTCGCAGATACGGCAGGTCGCCCTTGAAGTGCAGGTTTGCGCGATAGAATCGGCTTTGATACCAAATCGAAGTCTCAGCCGGTTGCGTATTTCCGAACGGATCCACCAATTGCACTTGAGCCTGGGTGGGGGTCATCGAGAACGCTTTTTTAAAACTCCTTCCGGTTTCACCCATCGTCTCAACCGTGACCTTTCCCTGATCACGCAACAATGCCAACGCCTTCATTTGTGGCTCGTATGCCGCCTCCTGGCTTCGCCATGGGAATGAGTTTTCCTGGCCCAATTGTGCATAACCGAATTGTTGTGTGGGGGCATCGACAATCATTTCGAGGAAGCTCTTCACAAACGGCGCTGATTGTCCCGACGGCCAGACCGGTTCCATCGTGTCGGGCCGGGTGATGGACTTGCCATCGGGCAGTTTGTAGCTACGGTCGTAGTAATAGACCGGGTCCTGTCCCAGCATTCGGAACATCGGAGCATCAATCTGATTCTCCCGGGCGAGCGCCGGGCTCCAACAATTGAGCTTGCTCGGATAGTAGCCTGCGATTGGAGCGCCCCAAATCGTAAATCCGTCGGTCGCAATCTGGTCGCGGCAAACCGCAAAGGCGTCAGCATCATAGTGCTTCACGATGTGGTCAATCGTAAATGAATCGAGATTCCAACTGGCGATAGAGCGCGGATAGTGATCGAAAATTTCCTTGAACCTGGTCATCGCGGCATCAGCCAGTTTGATTCGCTCTTCGTGCGTGTATCCAATCGTGAATGCAACCGGTGGCAGGTGATCCCATTCAAAACCCGGACGCCCCCTCCATTCGACCCCGGCAGCCTTGCAGTGCATCTCGTTCATTTCGAACCAAAAACCAACTTCGTGGTTTTCGGCCATGTGGTCCTTCAGGAACTGAACGAACGGCCCCAAAACGAGAGCATCATATTGAAGTAACCATGTTGTCGGCAGCTTGTAATCGAGAAGGATCTCCATTTGTTTCTGAACCGGAAGCAGCAAGTCTGTTTCGAATCGCGGCTCAATGCCGCGAATGAAATTAACGACGTTGATGCATCGCATCGCATTCTGATCCGTCGTCAGATTGAGAAAAGAGTTGGGCAGGGGAAGCATCCCGGCCACGGCGGCTTGCAGGGAACATTTCAAAAGATCGCGACGGAAGATCACAATGTTGCCTTTGGAGTACTGGAATGCTCATTGCCTGCCTGAATCAATACTCTTGCCATCTTACAGCTGCTCCCTTGAGTGTCCAGAATGGAAGTTGGCGGAATACAGAATCCAACCACATTCGGTCCAATCGCAAGCAGGATTCACTGTCATGCTATACTCTTCTGAAGGGCCTTCCTGAACCCTTTGAATTCTGCGTCGAATCAAGTGGCTCGTAAACACCAACCCTCAACGGAAGAGAGTTATTGTGAACTTCAAAAAGCTTTTTTTCGTTGCGACGTTGACCATTGTGATGGCCGCGGTCGCCTTTCAATCAGCCGATGCAAGGCAGAGCATGCCTCAGCAGGATGTCGTCGATGTTCCCGCCATTGGTTCAGGGTTGTGCGTGAGCAACCTCTTTCAAACAAACATGGTCTTGCAGCGCGACAAACCGTTGAAGATATGGGGTTGGGCCGATCCTGGGGAACAGGTTACTGTTGCGTGCGCCGGACAGCAGGCCAGCGCCACTGCGGCCGCCAACCGGTCATGGCAGGTCACATTCAATCCAATGCCCGCCAACAGCACGCCCCAGAACATAACCGTCCAAGGGAAGTCCACAACTCTAATGCTTGAGAATATTCTCATCGGCGACGTCTGGGTTCTTGGCGGCCAAAGCAACATGGAATTCGAGCTGGCGAAAGTCGAAAACGGCGAGCTCGAAATCATCTCTGCAAATTTCCCGGACATCCGCATTCTGACCATTCCCTATGGCCAGGGCCCGGAGGTCAAGCAGGGCTTTGCCCGACTGCACGAATGGAGCGACTGGTTCGGCCGGCACTTTCGCAAAGGCGATTGGGACGTCTGCACGCCTGAAACGGTCCGCGATCTTTCGGCAATTGGATACGTCTTTGCACGTCGGGTTCACAAGGCCAGCAACGTGCCGATCGGTGTTATTGATGCCTCGCGTGGTGGAACAACTGTCGAGACATGGACACCGTTGGCAGTGCTGCGCGCGATGAACAGCGAACCCGCCAGGGCCAAACTGGCGAGCTTTGACAAGTCGGTTGCCGAGTGGGATTCCCAGTCGGACCTCGACAGCCGAATAGCAAGTCACTTCCAGTGGATCGAAAAGCAGACGAAAGAAGGCAAGACAATCCCCGACGACAAGAGACCGGAACCCAGCGACCTTCGACCAGGGCCGATCGGTGACCACAACTTTCCTGGCCATTGTTACGCGGGCATGATTTCGCCGATTGCCGGGCTCTCGGTCAAAGGCGCGATTTTCCATCAGGGCTATAACAACGCGTTCGATGGTTCGGCTGGCGCAGACATGTACCGCGACAT
>JAYVKA010000327.1:0-5782 GCA_043768885.1 Planctomycetota bacterium | reverse complement strand
AGCTTCGCGGCGTATTTGGGATCCCAGCGATAATCCACATGCTGCCAGGTACGGTTTTCAAGCGTTGAACTCATCGAATCTGTTTCCATCTTTTCGGTTTTTGTCATTCGCCGCAGAGCTACAATTTTCGGCCGCTGGCGTGGCCCCATCATAACGCCTTTGCCATTCGCCTTGAACGTGCCGCCACTGTGCCAGATTGTTACGGTAGTCCCGGGGGAATCCTGCAAGCACGAACAAACCTGACTACGTCACCTCAGAAACACGATTTGCCTTCGAACAGCCCATTTGCAGGCCTTGGTAAATCAGAAATAGGGTCCCGATGTATAGCACAACACAACCAACGACGCCCAGCAATTGCAATCTGGCAAAAGCAGGATGGTGGTTGCAGGAGTTCAACAGAAATGCCCCGAGTCCGGTCATCACCAATACAGACAGCCTGACTTTCCGCAGGGGTATTTTTCCGGAATCGGCGATCATCCGAATCGACAACTGGAGTGTCGGCCAACCCACCAGCACTGACAAAACCAAACCTGCAATCATAAATACGACGAGGGAAAACGCAATTTCAGCAACCGGCTCCATGCCCGTGACTTGAAGACCCTGCCATTGCAGCCATCCCCATCCCGAAAACAGGCCAAGTGAGACGGCGATCGCCCCGGTAACAATCAACAAGTCGATTATTTGAATTCGGTCATTACATTCGAACTTGCGTAAGCCGGCCTGAAATGCTGTTCTCGACCTGACCAAGGCTGCACCCAATACCACCATCCAAAGTGCTGTAAGAAACAAAACGAATACAATCTCCAGGATTCCAGGCTGCCCCGGTCCGCCTGGCAAAAACGCGTTGTCTACCATGGGGAAATGGGCTGCCGCCAGAGGTATCAACACCAGGCCGTCCATCATGGTCCGACTCAGATTTCGGCGCCCAACAGCCAACCATCCGGCCATCGCCTGAAAAGCCGCAACCAAAACCGTCAACCAAACCGCCCCCCATGCCGAATCGAAAAACCACCATGCCAAGTCATTGATACCCATGACAAGGACGAGGAGCAAAACTGGTAACCAGACACCAAACGGCCGCTTCCGCCCCGCACTTGGGTCAACGTTGTCCATAAATCTGGGTCGCCAAGAAGGCCAAGAAGGGTCGAACGGAAACTGGCTGGCTGGTTCTTCGTCGGCAAGTTTGCTGCAGTATTTCGTCAAGCCTGCGTTTTGTTCTCCTTGAAGTCGCCTGATTGTAATACAGCCATTCATCGAGTTACAACGGCAGCATTCGCGCTATTTCGCATATCCGGGCGGAAACGATTAAACTTCTGGACACTTTGCACTTCATCGAATCCATACGAACGGCCCTTGGGCAAATGACCATACCCAAACCAAACAAACTGTTCCCGGTAGGCATCGCGTTTGTTTTCGCATGCCTGCTCCAGGGAGACGTGCAGGCACAAGAAAACGCCGTCCAGTCGTCACGGACGATCAACAGCATTCAGGACGTGATCGACAATTACGATCCGAACCAGCACCTGTACATCAAAGGTGACATCGGTGCGGCACCGCAACAACTGGCGGACCTCGAAAAGTGGCTCGATGAAAACGGGCCGCATTGGACAATCGTGCTGATGAAGAACGCACAGGGTGAATCGTACAAAGCCCAGGACGGACGCGACTTTCGGGAAATGGATGCCGTCGAGTTCGCGATGGGACACGGACTGGCAAACCGGACGAGCTTTGGCAAACTGGAACATCCGCAGACCGGTGAAACCGACGGCGCGGTGTTCGTTTTGTTCCTGGAAGAACGAAAGTTTAGCTACTACGGCAGCGATGCCCAGGACCGCCGAAGCCTGGGTGAATCGCACTGGATCGGAAACCTCGACCGCCAGGCGCGCAGCGCGATGCAAAACGGCGGGCGAATCATCGATGCCGTCAAGAACACAGTCTCCGAAATCAATGGTCGCCTGAAAAACACCATCGCGTCCGAGGAACGGGCCGAGAAAGACCGACAGGAGCTGGCCAAACGGCAACTACTGGAACGCCAGCGGGCCGTTGAAGCGGTCGGGCAACGAATCACCGAAACCGAGACCGAATTGATTCCCGAGCTGGAAAAAACCATCTCGGCGTTCAAGGAGCAATTTACCGACGCCGCCACTTCCAGCCTCGCGACTCCACCGATCCCCGACTGGCAACTGGCCCTGAAAAACGCTGCAGCCAAAGTCAACGAAAGCAATGTCCGTGACACCTCCCAGGACGTTGAGCAAACAATTCACGAAATTCACCGGATGCTCGACTTGCACGCGGCCCATCGTGCGTTTGATCAATCGATGGCCCCGGTCAAACGCCGCTGGGAGAATATGACGTTCCACTCCTTTGGCTACGCGGCCGATTCGTACAGCAAGGAAGCAGAAGAGCTGATGGATCAGGCAACCAAACTTCATGCGGCGGGCGATTTGAACTTTTCGGAGTCGCTGCAAAAGGCGGTCAAGATTATCGAGCAAGGCGAAGCGGTTGTGCTTCAGGCCGAGGATCAGGACCGCATCGCCCAGGATCGAAAACGGGCGGTGCGAAGAACGCTTTGGATTGCAGGGGGGGTCGCCGCGCTGGCTGGTTTTCTGATCCTGCTGATTCTCAACTGGCGGCGCCGCTCGGCTCTGCTCGCGGCGCACGATGCGTACGACAAATCCGAATTACTGATTGGGCAAAGCGAGGAGTTGTTGAATCAGGCTCTGGCCCGCCGCCAGCAAATCACGGGAACACTGGAAGAATTTCGCGGTCGCGGATTCACGGGATCGACGCTGAGACTCGCCGAAAATATTGACGATCGCTGTCAATCGCTTTCACGAATTTCCGGAGAACTCCATCGGGTCTTGAACCAGGCGGCACGACTGTTGCATCCGGTCAATCCGCTGGCCGAAACTTCCAACATGATCAGCAGTTCGCGCTATCATGCCTGTTCGCGGCTTTTGTCGGGGAAGTCGTTCAATGCATCGATTGCCAACAAGTCGGACGACACGCCAGCGACGCAAAGCTGGATTGTGCTGGAAGAATTCCTTGCCGTATCGAAGACTGCAGTCGATGTAACCAATGAGTTGATCGACAAGATGGCGGACTGTTTGGCCAACGCGACGGGTCGCATGGAAACGGCCGGAAAGCTGGCGGGCGAATTGGCAACCTCGCAACAAAAACTGGAAACCGAATCCGATTCTGACGGCCATTTTCGAATGCCCGCACTCGAACATGCCTTGCTCCCCGCCATTAACCAAACAGAGAGCCAGGCGGAAAGTCTGGTCGCCACCGATCCGGTTCGTGTCCTCGAGGAATATTTGCCACTTGCCAGTCAGCGAATTGAAAACGGTTTGCAAATCGCGCGTTCGGTTCGCCGGATGCGAGACGACCTGTTTCCAAAACTGGACGCCGCTTCGGATTCGATGAAAGCGCTCTTCCACCAGGTTCGGTGGATCGGTGATCGGGTCACAGAACTTGGCGAACAGGCTGAGAAACTCTGCACGCTGGCAACCCGCAAGGATGTTTCCACCGAAGCCGCGCAGTTCGATTCAGAACTGACTGCGATCGCCGATCGCGCAACGCGAACCGCTACCTTGGCCGCGACAAAACAAAAACTGCAAAAGAATGATGTCGAGTCGGCACGAACGGCGATTGCCGGCGCACGCGCAAAAACATCCAGCCAACTGCGTGTCGCGACGTCAGCGGCACTGGCAGAGGTCGATCACAACCCTGATGACAATCTGCGAAACGCCGAATCGCATTTGACCGCGGCCAAGACTGCAATTGATGTCGGCAACGTCGATGCAGCCAGCCAGTCAGTCGAGTCCGCCAACCGCGAAATCCAGACAGCCAATTCGCTGGTGACCGATACCATCCGGGGGCTGGAACAATTCGCGACGAACCTCGCCAGGATTCAAGCTCACTTGCAAAAAACGTCTGCCGAAATTCCGGGCGTATCGGCGAAAGCTGGTTTGGTTGCAAAGAAATTTGCTCCGACTGCGATGCAGTTTCGTTCCATTCCAGAACCCAAATCCGGAATCGTTTTTCCGGACGCGGAGTTGCAGGTTTCCAGTGACACGATGCAAGGTCATTTGGCAACGAGCCAGCGGATTGCCGGCAGAGTGACGGAAGTGACAAGTTCCGCCCAGGAACTTTTTCGCGCGGCGCGAATTCTGGAGTCGGCTTATCAACTGCGCGTCTCCGAAGACGAACTGTCCAGCGCCGATCAAATGCTAGTCGCGATCAACCAGCATTGTCAGCGGCTGGAGTCGCTGACCCAATCGAATCTTGTTGCGGTCCGGGAAGTCTCGGATTCGGTAGCCAACCTGAATTCCCAGGTTGCCGACTCACGCTGTGAACTGCCGAATGTCGAGGCCCATCAGGAACTTGCCGCCGCCGTGGCAACTTTGTTCAGGACTCTGCAGACCGCTCCGACGGGCCGTGATCCGTTTCAGGATGAATCGCTGCTGCGTGAGTTTCGCGAAACGAGCATCAATCTGGCGGCCATGATCGAGGCCGACTTCGCGGCCTTTTCCCAGGCCGAGATGGCGGTGCAGGGCGCGATCCAGGAACTCCGCTCGGTTCAACGACTGGTTCGCCAATCCGTCGATGACCAGATTCCGGATAGCTCGACGATCACACAATGCCAGTCTGATGCGCAACGCATGGAACAGTCGGTTGGAAAGGTGCAACGCTCATTGACCGTAGCCCACAGCAACTGGCAAACGATCCAGGAAGAAGCATCGCGGTTGACGGCGAATCTCGGAATTGTTGCGGGAACACTGGTTCGCGAACTTCAATTGGCTGAACAGTCGGCGGTCGATTTTCGAACGGCATCCGGCGCAGTATTTCAAGCTGCCCGCTGGACCGGATCGTATGGTGTCGCTGTTACAGGTGAACCTGGATCGGCTGAGTTGAACCGCGCTCGCAACGCACTCTCGTCTGGTGACTACTCGGCGGCTATCGAACTTTGCCGCGTCGCATCCAGTCTGGCATTGCGGGCCATCGAAATCGCCCAGGCAGCGGTCCAACGTCGCCAGCAACAGATCGCGGCGGAAGCCGATCGCCGTCGTCGCCGACTGGAATCAAGTTCCAGCATATTCAGTTCGTCAGGCAGCTCCTCCGGCGGAATCTCTTTCGGCGGCGGCAGTCGCAGTTCCAGCAGTTCCTGGTCCAGCGGCTCTTCGTCACGATCATCCAGCTCTTCGAGTTCTTCACGTTCATCCGGCGGCGGCAGCGGCTTCAGCCGTTCGGGATGGTAGCCTGAAAGCTTTTGCCTGGCTGGTATCGAAGCCCGGAATCCAGTGCTGTCTCAAACAGGAACGGAAAGACTTCCTGTCACAGGATTGGGGATGGCCGCTGCGTTATGGATAAACTTGTTCTGTATCCACACCACCTTTTCTTACCGCGATCCGGCCACGAAACGGAGCAGTTGTGCATCTGAGGCTGGGCTCCATACGAATCGTTTGAGGCATCGAATGTGAGAGCGATCCGACGAATGTGCCTATTTGATATTCGTTCGGAATCATCCAGCGAAAGCCGCCAACTGTAATCGGCCAATTCAAAAGCGAGGCCCTCATTCTAAAGCCGGCAAGATCCTGGACCACGACGCGGTTTTGCAAATCAACCGAGTGCCATATTGGGAGACTTGTATCACCACCTCTTGGATCATGGTGAAATACACTTTCATAAGTCGCCCGATGTGTGTCGAAGTATCCCCAAATCTCATCCGCCTCACACTCGCATTCCCGAAATTCGATTGCGTGAAATGAGACTTCGAGCG
>JAYVKA010000326.1:0-7657 GCA_043768885.1 Planctomycetota bacterium | reverse complement strand
AAAGCAGTGGAAGCCATGAGAGAAACTGGCATCGACATTTCGGCCGGCAGGAGCAAATCAGTGAACGAGTACGAGGGCCAAAAGTTTGATCTCGTTGTTACGGTTTGTGATCACGCGAATGAGGCGTGCCCGTATTTCCCCGGCGCAAGTGATCGGCAGCATTGGCCGTTCGATGATCCTGCGGAAGCAACTGGAACGGACGATGAACAAATGCAGGTCTTTCGACGAGTCCGCGATGAGATCCGTGAAACTGTATCTGGGTATTTGGTATGAAGTTGAACTGTTCTTTATGACAGTCATCGATTAGGTGTCAGTTCCAAACAACTAACGAGAAGCCCCGAGAGTATGCCGTTGCTCGTCCCAAGAGACTGGAATTCCCTTCCGGAAATTTCGCAGACTGATGTCTGCGAACGCCTGACCTGCCAGGATCGATTCGACGATATCCGGCGCAAGCGAGGTCAGTTGCAGCATACGCCCGACGTAGCTGCGGTCGACGCCTTGCTCTTTGGCGATGTCCTCGAGGTCTTCGAATTGCCCCGATTCCAGTTGCTCCTGCCATGCGTACGCTTTGGCCAGGGCAGTCAGCAGCGCGTTGTTCGGGACCGCAGCTTCAATGGAATCCGATTCTGACTCAGTGCAGTCAGCCAAGATCATCTGCCGGCCGTTGCGCCGATAAAACCGGACGGGTACGGAAACCACCACCTTGCCCCCGTCCCGGCGAACGGTGATCTTACTGTCCGACACCGCGAAAGCGGGCTCAGCGTTCTCGGCGCTGAAATCATCCTCAAGTGGTTGGTCGGATTTGGTCGCTCTGGTTCGTTTCGTTTTAGCCATCTGTTCGCTCGCTCATTGGGGTCAACTCGCCGACGATTTGTTCAATCCCATTAGCCCGGAAATGAATGTCCACGCTGTGCTTGGAAACAGTGACCGATTCAACGAGCAGCTCCAGAACGCGAGATTGCTCTTCGGGGTAAAGGACTTCCCAGACCGGATCAAGTCGCTGTAGAGCTTTGGTGACTTCGGACAGCTCAATGGTTCGTGTGGAATTCGGGACCGATTCGAGCCCACGAATGGAATCACCAAGTAATTTCATTTCTCCGTTGATACGTTTGAGCTCCGATTGAACGAACGGGCCCTCGGGGTCATTAAGATTCAAAAGAGACCGGGCCGCCTGTTCCGCCTGGTGGCGACGTCCGCGTAGTTCTTCAAGACGCGATACCGTCGTCGCATCCGGGCCACTTTGCGAACTGGCGCAAACCTCGCGGAACGTGTGGGCAATCACGTCGGGGTGGCGAAGAAGCGAGCGAAGTTGTTCGACGACGATCTTTTCCAATTCACCTGCGGGCAGCGATGGCAGCGAGCACTTGTTGTAGCCCGTCTTTACCTTCTTGGAACAGGTGTAGTATCGATACTCTCGTCCGTGGTTGTTCGTCCACGCGGGTAGAACCAGGCTGCCGCACTCGCCACAGTAAACCAGACGACGCAACATGGCGAATCGTGTCGCCTGGTGCTTGTGTGTGTAGGTTCGGTTGGCAGAGAGAATCTTGCGGACCTGATCGAACAGGTCTTCCGCAATAATCGCTTGATGCTCCGATTGGTAACTGACACCCTTGTGAACGATCCGGCCGATGTACTTCGCGTCAGTGAGAATATTGTAGACGCTGCGAGGGGTTCGTCCGCTCAGCGGTCCGCTGGTGGTGGATGTGCTGATTCATCCACCCGACCGCCGGCGCAGGGACATCGATAACGTGCAAAAAGCGTTGCTCGATGCACTCCAGCACGGCGGCGCTTATGGCGACGACAGCCAGATTGTTCGGCTGACCATTGAGAAGGGGCAGCCGATGGAAGGCGGCAAAACCATCGTCCAAATCCGAAAGGCTTCTGAATAGATGATCACACTTCGTCCTTATCAGGAAGACGTCAAAGCCGCCGTGTATGGGCACCTGCGAACGCGCGATGACAATCCGTGCGCTGTCGTGCCCACGGCTGGCGGCAAGACGCCGATCATGGCCAGCATCTGCAAGGATGCGGTCGGCCAGTGGAATGGCCGCGTGCTGGTCCTGGCGCACGTCAAGGAACTGCTCGAGCAGACCGCCGACAAGCTGCGCGTCGTTTGTCCCGAGGTGGGCTTCGGCATCTACTCGGCCGGACTCAAGCGACGGGACACCCAGCATTCGGTGATCGTGGCGGGAATCCAGTCCGTTTATAAGCGGGCCTGCGAACTGGATGCATTCAATCTGGTGATGGTGGACGAGGCCCATCTCATTCCGCTGGAAGGCGATGGGATGTATCGGCAGTTTCTGGTTGACGCCAAAGTAATCAATCCCGAGCTGCGGATCATCGGTTTCACCGCCACACCATTCCGGCTCAAGACCGGTTCGATCTGTACGCCGGACGGATTCTTGAACCACATCTGCTACGAAGTCGGTGTGCGGGAATTGATCCGCGATGGGTTTCTCTGCCCGCTGATCAGCAAGGCTGGCAAATCGAAGGCCGACACCACTGGTCTGCATATTCGCGCAGGCGAGTTCGTCGCTTACGGGCGGCAACGTGCTCGACCTTTTTGGCGGAAGCGGATCAACGTTGATCGCCTGTGAACAAACAGGTCGCAAAGCGTTTCTGATGGAACTCGACACATTGTATTGCGACGTAATTGTCGAGCGGTGGGAAAAGTTCACAGGTAAGAAGGCGGAACGGATCGAATCGGCTGTTCAGGAAGCGGGGGTGTGAAATCGCAACTGCTATTCCAGCACTACAATCTCGTCTGGCGGAATCGACAGCATTAAAGTGCGTCCGTTGTCCCAATCGACATCGACCTGGAACCAGGCATCGCAGCCCGTTCCGATTCGGTCAACGCCAGCCACGGTTCCGATTGAACCGGATGGAACGGGATGCGGTTCGTCCGGCATCGCGGTCAATCGGATGCGATCGCCCGGTTTTGGAATCGTTTTCATTTCTGTTGTCCTTTCGCGACCATTTCGTTGTGCCATTTCATCAGTTCGATTTCTCCCGTAGTTGCTTCGCGAACCGTGAGAATGTTGATTGGTACGTCTCGGCCAAGTCGTTCACGGACATCGGTGTAGAGTTCATGCAGAGCTGGTTGTCCCAATTCGCGGGCCTGCGTTTCGTCTTCGGCGTCAACCAGTACATAGCGGGCGAGCGTGGCGACCAGAAAAGTTTTCATCGTTTTGTTTTCCTTGTTGGTTTTGCGTTTCGCGTTTCGCATCGTTACGTCGCGATAACAACACATGAGCCATGGTTTTTTGAACACCGCAATAGCAGGTTCCAAAAATTTCAAGAGTATTCGCACCGTTCTGGCCAGGGCCCTGATTCCGCCCACGTTGGCCCATGTCGCGTTGCCGGGGAACTCGCGCCAAGTTGGCCAACCAATGAGAAATCGCCCACACGTTGGCATCGTTGGGCGAGTGTTGGCGGAATTGTTGATTGGTTAGCCGCGAGCTGTGAACCGGCCCCGTTCCGTTTTGACGAACCGGGATTCATCCCCCTTGGCCAGTTCCCGCAAGATCGCGCTGTAAAGCGTCGCGTGGGGTGTCTTGCCGCCGGGACTCGACCAGTAGCCTTTGGCCTCCATTACTTCGATCAACTCTTTCGTGTTCATCGGCTCGCTCGATTCGCCCAGAACCTTGATCGCCGCGTTGAGGCAACTCAACTTCTTTTCAATCGGTTCCGCCGAGTCATCCTTCTCGCGTGTTTTCTTCGGCTTCTTCAACACGCCTTTGGGCTTCGACGAATCGTTGTTAAAAGTCTCGACCGTCGCCGGTTCGTTTTCGACCACCGTCATGTTTCCGGTCGTTGTAACCTTGGCTTGGCCGCGTTTCTTCCGAACCGCGTTCAACAGGCTTTTTGCGCTTTTGATTCGGACGGCTTTGTTGGTTTCCAGATTCGTGGCGTTCCAACCGCCAGCGACCTGAAAAGACTCGATTCGAACCTCCGCTTCCTTGCCGTTCAACTTGGCCTTGTAGGTTCCGCCAATCTTGACATCTTCTTTCTTCATCGTTCATTCTCCAAAAATAGTCGAATGGTTGGCTGCCATCATCAGGCGGCGGGAACCACCCACCGCGACGCATGCCGACATCGGTCGGCCGGCGTTTCGGCTTTAATGGGCGGCCTCCCATGCCCGCTTGGTGCCATAGCCGAGTTGGCTACCTTCGACGATGTAGAGAATCGAATCCTCGTCGACATTGCCGTCGTCGTCCGGATCGTCTTCGTCGCCTTCGCCGTTGATTTCGACGCCGGAAGCGAGTCCATGGATAGCGTTTTCGAAGGGCCAGCTCTGTTGCGTCATCAATCGGATTTCAGCGTCGCCCCCAATCTCGTCCCGGTATTCTTCCAGTCGTTCAATCAATTCGTTGATGGTCATAGTCGTGTTCCTATCAAGGGATATCGTGGTTGGTTATTTCTCGGTGCCGCTCAGAAAAGCGACGATCGAGCTAAGGCGATGGTTGACCTCGTTGACGTCGCCGACGTGTCCCCAGTGAATGGGGTGTTCGTCGTTGTCCGGCGCCGGCATGTCAAAAAGCAGTTCGCCAATTCGTGCGACCAAGTCTTGCGCGACCAGGTGTGCGTTCTCGTAGGCGGCTTCGGCTTTCAGGTTTGGCTTTTTGTTTTTTCGCGTGTTCATGTTTGTTCTCCGTTGCGTTGTGAAATGCGTCTTTGTTCGCGACAATCACACATGAGCCATGGTTTTCGAACGACATCAGGCGCGGTTGGGAAGAATTCAACAGGAATCTGGAAAGTTCTTTTTGCCGTTAAACAGGGCAATGTTTGGCCATCATTCGCGCTTCATCGGAATGTGTGGCCACTGTTTGGCCTGTGTCGCGAACTTGGCAAGAATGGCCGCATACTATTGAGCTACCCGATCGCTACGCACACTGGCGAAACTGGGCCGCACGTTGCCAAAATAAAAGAACGCCGGGCGTCCATTCGCGGCTTTGGCAAAAGTTGTTTGCGTTTACGCTGCCCGGTCGTATTTTCGGGCCATCTCAAGAAGTTTGGTTTTGACCGGTTTCCAATCGCATGTTTGGGCGTCTTTGGAGAGTTCGCCAAACCGTTTGTTGCGAAGTTCGCCTTTGTACCAGCCTTTCGTCCAACCGAGTCGGTAATACAGCCGGTTCAATTCCGTTTCGCCTTGGCCCGCACCCGGTCGATCCCAGCAGCTCTTTGTTCCATCTTTGCGGGCGTAATCCCAATCGCTACAGCGTCGGGTGCTCAAGGCGAGTTCGACCAAACCAAGACACATCTGAATGTAGCCGAGGATCTTGTCTTTGTTGAGCGTGCCGGCGAAAGCCCGAAATTCAATCCGGTTGTTTCCGCGGGCGAGGTGCGTCAGGTTCAAAAGATGGTAGCGATCCGATTCGCATTTGCGTTTCGCGTGGTCCATGTTCCCGTATTGTTTGATCCTCTTGCTGTAGATGTTCTGTTCGCGGCGTTTCGTTCCGGTACTGGCGAAGATCGCCCGTTCGTGGTTTCCGACCAGCGAAATCAATCTTGCCAAGGCAGCCGCGTCGCCATTCCATTCGACGGTTACGTGTACTCCGCACGACTCGTTGACCTTCGCGCCGCGGGCGTTGATCTGGTCCACCGCGTTTTCGACCTGCTGCAGACCTTCGTAGCCACGAAGTTTCGGGCTGACGAATTCGCAGCCTTTTCGATGGGGCGCCATCGCCCGAATGCTCGAGTCGTTCTCGGCCTTCCAACCTTCAGGCAGCCAAGCGACCTGTGTTCCGCCGTGGTATCGTCCGATTGGTGTCGTGTCGTTGGTTGGCAGCGTGGTTTCGAATTCGATTCCGAATGCGATATCGTTTGCGTTCATTCCGAGGTTCCTTTTTTCGATGGTTCGTGGTGTTTTGCGTCGCATGTTTGCGTCGTGTTAACACACATGAGCCATGCGTTTTCAGGAACCTCAAGCGAAGATCTGCATGTTTTTGGCAGTAATCTTCATGTTTTTTCGGAGGCCACACGTTCGCCAGTTTTGGCCCAACGTGGCGTCCAAACATGTCCCGAACATGGGGCGAACATTACAAAACCGGGCCACAGATCGCGAACTGTGGCGACAGTGGCGAACCTTGACGAGTTCGGGGGAGTGGCAGCCTGATGAGCGACGACCGCAAGCAAGAAAACGGCCCGGTTGATCCGAACCGCCTGACGCCTGAACAGGCCGCCAAGATTTTGTCAGCCGCAGCCAAGATCCGGATTCCGGCGGAACAAATCGTTCGCGACCTTGGCGACGGTGCACCGAGTAATTCGGACGGCACAATTAACCTGTTGCACTACGCGGCCTGGCTCATAAAGGAGATGGGGCGTGGCGAATGACCCGCGAAAACTCCGGCCAAGCGAACTTTGTCGTTTGTTAAACTCGACGCCGCTTGGCGAAGTGATCAATGAACGGCAATTGCATCGGCATCGCTCCCGCGCTGGCATGCGCATCGGCGACGGGCGGTTTGTTGACCTGCTTCGATACGTTGCCTGGCTGATACAGATTCGGCACGAACCCAAACCGGAGCCCGATGGCGACCCGTATGAGAAACTGAAAGTGCGTGCGCGGGCCCGCAACGTCGCGTTGGCGATCGCCGGACGAGACATTGGCGAATTGCCGGAGGTCGTCAACGTTGAACGGAAAAAGAAAGCGGCATCTGATTTCCGGTTGTTTTGCGATTCGTACTTCCCGCTGACCTTTCACCTTCCGTGGTCGCCAGATCACCTCAAAGTCATTGCCCGCATCGAACAGGCGGTTCAGCGCGGTGGACTCTTTTCAATGGCGATGCCTCGTGGCTCCGGCAAAACCACGATTTGCGAATGTGCCTGCATCTGGGCCGTACTAAACGGACACTGCGAATTTGTTTGCCTGATTGGTTCCGACGAAGGGCATTCGATGGACATGCTCGACTCGATCAAGATGGAACTTGATGGAAACGAACTATTGCTGGAGGACTATCCGGAGGTCGTCTATCCGATCCAATGCCTCGATGGGATCGCCAACCGTTGTAATGGACAGCTTTACAAAGGCGGGCGCACGCATATTGGCTGGACAGCTCGGGAAATTGTCCTGCCGACGATGCCGGGAAGTGTAGCCAGTGGCGCGATTATCAAGGTCGCCGGCATTACCGGACGCATTCGCGGCATGAAGTACAAAAGATCCGATGGCTATACTGTCCGCCCATCCCTCGTGGTTATTGACGATCCACAAACCGACGAATCGTCGCGATCCCTGTCGCAATGCGCCACCCGCGAAAGCATCCTGGCTGGTGCGATCCTTGGCCTGGCAGGACCCGGCAAGAAAATCGCTGGCATCATGCCCTGCACAGTAATCCGGCCAGGCGACATGGCGGACAACATCCTCGATCGAGACAAACACCCCGAATGGAATGGTGAACGAACCAAAATGGTTTACACATTTCCATCCGATGAGAAGCTCTGGCAGCGCTATAGGGAACTTCGGGCTGAAAGTTTGAGGGAGAAGGGCGACATTGGATTGGCGACAGAATTCTACATTGCCAACCGCGAAGCGATGGACGCCGATGCCGTGATCGCCTGGCCTGAGCGTTTCAACCACGACGAAGCCTCAGCGATTCAACACGCGATGAATCTTCGCCTGCAAGACGAAGCAGCGTTTTTTGCTGAATACCAAAACGAGCCG
>JAYVKA010000325.1:0-3112 GCA_043768885.1 Planctomycetota bacterium | reverse complement strand
TGCACATTTCGGAGTTGGCTGACCAAAAGGTCGACAACCCCGAGGCTGTGGTCAAAGTCGGTGAAGAGATCGAAGTCAAAGTTCTTCGCGTTGACACGGAAGATCGCAAGATCGGACTGTCGCGTCGGCGAGTTGACTGGACAAAGGAGCAGGAGTCAGCGGCCGAAAAGACCGAGACTCAGGCTGACAAGTCCAACACCGAACTCAAGGGCGGTCGCGGCGCGGCCGGTCCTCTGATCGATACCAGCAGCGGCGAGTAAATCGCCCGCTCGTCAGAATATCAATAACCACGGCTGGATTCGGGAAGTTCACGGATCCAGCCGTTTTTGACAGTAGAACAATTGTCCCCATTTGTTTATGCGAAAACCACGCATGTTAGCCGTGGGCCGTCAGGCACCGGGCAACGTCACTGGCCCGGCCGCTCACGCGTCACGGCTCACAAAATGGCAACATCCCAGGCAATAGCACTTTGAGTTGGGGGTCGGGAGACCCTCGCAAAGCCACAGAGCCGTTCTTACAACACAACGCGTTTACACCAGCGTCTTTTCCAACGTACCAACATGATCCGCCGGCAATCGCGGACCAACTGTCGCGACAACTTCGCTGGCCAGTTTGTTTCCCCAGCGGGCTGATTCTTGCGGCGAATGACCTCGCGCCAGTCCGAAAAGAACTCCACCGGCAAAAGCGTCACCGGCTCCGACCGAATCAATCGCCTTGACCGAAAACCCTTCGACCAAAGTCGAATGGCCGTTTTCAATGACATAGCAGCCTTTTGCACTGTCCGTAATGAAAACCAGTTCCGCCATCGCACCGAGTTCTTTCGAACACTCGTCGAGCGATTCCTTTTTGCAAAACCGGCGGGCTTCGTCGGCGTTGCAAAAAACGATGTCGCAGTATTTCGTCACAATCTCGCGAAACTCATCGGGAAAGCGGTCGACCAGAAATGCGTCGGAAAAAGTAAACGCCGTGCGGATTCCCAACTCGTTGGAAAGCCGAAACGCCTTCTTGCAGGCCTGACGCGGTTTTTCAGCATCCCACAAATACCCCTCCACGTAACTGATCGAGCACTGGGCCAGTTGTTCCCGGTCGATATCGTGTTCGTCCAGGGACGTCGAGATTCCAAGATGCGTGCACATCGTTCGCTCGGCGTCGGGAGTCGTCAGCACAACGCAGGTCCCGGTCGGCAGACCTTCCTCGGCAGCCGGCTTTACCGGAAACCGAATCCCTGATTTCTGCATATCCTGAACATAGAACTCGCCGTACGTATCGTGAGCCACCTTGCCCGCATAAATCCCCGTCCCGCCACTTTGTGCGATCGCCACCATCGTGTTCGCCGCCGAACCGCCACAAGCCAGTTTCAACTCCTTCATCTCGAGGTGTTCGAGCACCTGCCCCTGGGCTTTCGAATCCATCAGTGCCATCGATCCCCGGTGCAATCCAAACTGGCCCACAAAACTGTCTGGCACATTCGCCAGGATATCCACAAGCGCATTGCCAACACCGTAAACATCGTACTTTTTCGTTTTCGAATCACTCATCAGTCAACAAGTCCTGGTCATAGATTGGGAAAGCCCACTCCGGGCAGATTTCAAGAGCACCCAAGGTACCCGGATCACCGCCAGTTACCAGACGGGTCGAATTTGACGAGTTTCGAAGTGCTGCACGCATTGACCAAAAGGTCAGGCGTGGCATGGAGCAAGATTGGAATGAAACGTAACCCGGCGCCTCGCGGCCCACGGCTCGCGCGTTTCTTGTTTTGTGAGCCGTGACGCGTGAGCGGCCGGGCCCTGACGCAACCCGGTGTCTCGCGGCCCGCGGCCCAGAACTATTTTCCCACTCCTGGGTCGAGCATCCTGGCGAACTCTTCTGGATCGGTTTCTGCGGGGATTTTTTTGGTGTGGCCGTCGTAAAAAGTTGCGATCAGGTATTCGCCCGGTTTCAGAGCCTGGAATTGGGCAACCACATCAGCGGGCGTCACGTCGTTGTTCTCGGTCCAGTTCACGGAACGGTCACTTTGAACAAAACAGATCGTGTTGGCCATGCCGTTCTTGATGTCGGCAAGACCAATGACACCTGTTTTCACCCAGCAGAGATTGGTCGTCTTTCCCATCTGTTCGATAACATCGCTCCCGCCGAAGACCGGGGGCATCGGCATTTCTTGCAGCAGTTTCAAATTCTCCGGGCTATCCCACGGCTGATTCAAATCAAAACGATCGTAGAGTTCTTTTTGCCCCAGGACGGGCAATACCCTGACTCGCCAACTGATCTCGTCGCTTTGGTTCTTTTGAGCATGGAACGGAAGACTATTGAAAGCGGATTCATAATTGTGCATGCCCAAAACCGCTTGTCTCTGGTTGTTCAACATCTGCACTTCACCTGCCGCCAATCCCGATTGCTCGGCAGCTTCCCGCGTGACCTCAATCGTGGCTTCGACCTGACGACCTGCAACTTTTGATTTCACCGTGTCCAGAACCTTGGCGTACATTTCAGCGGACGGTCCAGTCCCCTGATTGCTGAACTTCCCAATCGTGACTAATTCACCAACCATTTTGGACAGCTGTTCGGCATCTTCGGCCCGCAAGCAATCTGCACGCACTGTTACTTTGGCCTTCTGGTCCACTTCGATGAAAGCAGTGACCAGTTCGATTCGGTCCAGCAATTCCAGGTACGGAGTTGCAAATGAAGGCAATTCCCCTTTCCCTTCACGAACCATCGACTCCATCAATTTTCTGGCCGCCCGGGCGTCGAACGCAACAAAGCCGACCGACTGCGAGTTGTCCTTGAGCAATTTACTGACAGCGTCCGTCATCGCGGGCAAGTTATTCGGATCGTACGAAAAGCCATGGCTGGCCATCGTGACCTTCTTTCCTTCGAACACGACCTGATACCCCGCAACCAATTCCTCAGGCTCGACATCACCAGGAAACTGTCGAACCAGAGGTTCCACGGCATGAACAAGCCGGCCTTGCTCCTCACTGATCAATTCGATCATCGGGGGCCGCGCCTTACTTCGGGCTGGCCGGGCAGTTTGATTTATTCGACAAACTGGACGGATGGATTCGCCGCCGGATACGCATGTGTCACTGGAAACAGTGGCGACGTGCCCGCACCA
>JAYVKA010000324.1:0-11523 GCA_043768885.1 Planctomycetota bacterium | reverse complement strand
CCTGGCCCGAAGCGAAGATCGTATTTGCCGTCCGCATCGGTCGCGGCTTCCCCAGCGAGTCGAAGCGAACCAATTCCGGTCTGCGATCGCACGGTTGCCCCGGCAATCGGCTTGTTGTCGGCATCGGTCACTCGACCGTAAACACGCCATGGCAGGGCGTGTTCATTACCTTTCGGAGATGCTGCCGAACCGTCCGGCGAGTTTGGTTCGGCGTTGAAATTCAAGGCCCGTGCCGCTGCGATGCGGATGTCGCGGACATGTTCCGGCCAAAGCTCCAGTGCGTTTTTTGGCGCTGCAAGGTGCAATTGGCCAAGCTCGCAAGGTCCGATGGTAGTGACGTTCTTCCGCGCGTCTCCCTCACCCAGTTTGTAGTCCGGGGGAAGCGGCACCTCGGTAAACCAGAGCTGGATCGTCGTTACGTCACGCTTGAGGTTGGTTGGAGAATGTGAAACATAAATCGCACCAAATCCGGATGAGACTTCCCAATCCTTCGGCAATGTCTCCAGCTTGAGCAAACTGCTGATCAAGGCCTGCTGGGGCGGAAGACGGCCCGGTTGGAGAAGGACGTCAAGGTGATTCGAATCTTGCTTGAAACTGGAACCGGCCCATTCATTTCCTTCGGCGAAAAACTGGTACGCCTCCTCCTGATCAAGGAGAAACAAAGTCGTTGCATCCACGTTCTCCCAGACAGTGATCACCTCGCCTGGAGCCAGTGCTTGCGGTTCACCCGCAGTTTGCGGTGTCATTCCGATGAACGGTACCCATTCCATCGTTTCGTCGGGTTGCCTCACGGCGGCGCGAAGGACGCGAAAGGGGGCGTAGTTTTGCAAGTCAACTTCGGTGGGCTCGGCCCGTGAATTCCGCAACTCCAGCTTGAGTAGCAAGGGCTGCCCAATGGCAGGTTCTCCGGTCATCAACTTCAGCCGGCTTTGCAAGCCGGATTTTTCCGCGAGCGGTCCCCATTCCCCGTCGTCTTCGTCGTCCATAGCCGGATTCTCAATCGTCTGAAACGGCACCGTCACTGCGGGCTGTAACGGCGCGCCCTGGTTCGACAGCAAATCGCGCCACGTCCGGCCCGATTCTCGTTCCGCCTCCTCAACCAACCGATGCAAATCGTAGTGCCAGCGGATTTTCATCCGGGCCGGTTCGTTTTCTTCCGGGTTTTCGAACGCGAATCGGACAGCGCCGTGGGGTGGCTGGGGCTCGTCCGGTAAAGCGCCGGTGATGAGATTGCATTTGACTTGCACCGGAGGTTGGGGATAGTCGGCGTCGGGTTTGAGACGCTGGGTCCTCAACTTGAGTTGCCCTTCACCGTTGACAGCGCGGACCTCAACAACCAGCTGTTCAGCACCTCCATCAGGAGACGCGTCCGCCCGTTCGACGCCGTTAGAGTCATACAGCTTGACCCGTCCGTTGGTGACAATGATTTTCGTCACATCCGCAGCCGAAATGATCTCGACGTTTTCACCGGCGAACTCGGCGCGAATTCCCGCCCCTTCGGGCAGGTCAAAAATGACTTCTTGAGCGTCGAGCGCAGCCATCGGAGCGTTCGGACCGGGATTTCGCATCTGCACGTTTTCTGCCGAAACCAGCGTCTCCTGATCGGTGACCCATCCACCCTGTTCTGCACCGCCGGATCGCATCAGGATTTCCTGGAAGCGACGAATCAATTCTGTTTTATCGCGGCCAGCGAGCCGGCTTTCAATCGATGCCAGCTGAGTCCGGTCGCCATCCCGTTTCAGGATTTGAATGACCGGCCTTTCTCCTGCAGAATCGTTGGGCGAATCAACAATTTCCTCGCCGGAACGAACGTGGAACCTGCGACGAAGTTCACCATCGGCAGCTTCCAGCTCCACAACAACCAATCTGCCTTCGGCGGATGAATCGGGCAGTTCCAAAATCGCAATTTTGCGCCAGGTCGGACTCTGCTTTCCCTCGTCAAGATGCCAAAGCACTTTTCCCGTTACTGTGTCGAGGGCCACCACCGTCTGCATTAGAGTGACATGAACACGGACGCCCTTGGCTTCTACACCTGCATCGATCGGCATTCCCACTCCATCGACTTCGACCCAACCGGTTGATTCACGACGTGCAAGATCGTAGCTATGAGTTGCCAAAATCTTTTCGCCGTCATCGATCGGATCAACGTTTTGCGGAATGGGTTTAGAGAGCGCCAGGAAGTGAAACCCGTCAGTCGCGGATGCAACGAAACCTTCGCCGTTTTTGCCGCGCGGAATGCGAGCCCAGTTGGAACCGAGTACGCCCAGTTCAGTATTGGCATCGTCCATCACCAGGGCATTGACCGGACCGAAGGCCGGGCCAAGTCCAAGGTCGACTTTATCGATCCGCACGACGCGAAATTTTGTTTGACCATTTCGGTTTTGCCCGTAGAACGCCAGATGATCCGGGATCCAGAGGGCGTCTTCGGCGTAAGGCACAATCCGCCGATCGCCCGCCGGTTCCACCAGTTGATCCACGGTTACAACCTGTGGATCGGATTCGGTCGCAGCTGGTTTTTCAATTGGGGTTGTATCCGTGCCTGCCGGAAGCGGCACCAGAAGTTGCCAATCGACCTGCAAAGGCTGCCCGGCATTTTTGGGTTGCGGCCTTTCACCGAAATCGATCACTCCCAATTCGATGGCTTGCACCTCGCGGGCAATCCGCTCGGGAATCAGCGTGTAGTTGAACAAGTTCGAGTATTTCAAGTCGACAGAGACCGGCGGTTTTTCGCCGACTGACAGTTTGACATCGGCCATAACGCGATGCGATTGCCCGGTTTTTGAGTCAACCCGTTCGACTTCCGGTTTCTGCACCGGATACTCGTCATCTTCAAGTCGACTCGCATTGGCCAGTGCTGCTTCAGCGACCACCCCGTTCTCCACAATTTCAGAACCAACCTTGTCTGCAATGTCTGGTTCGTTGACACCACCGCTCGCGACAGACATCAACAGACCGCTTGTCAACACAGCCAGACTGGCCAGGACAATCGCACCGGCTGGCCACCATGAGTCATTGCAATTTGGTTTTGCCAAGACAATCCGGCGGATGCGATGAACTAATGAACCGCCATTGGCCGCAACCAAAAGTCGATTGTGTTTGAAACGCAATTCTTCCAGCCTCGTCAAGGCGCGGGCAAACGCCACACGATTCCCACAAACTTCAACCGCAATATCATCACAGCAGTTTTCTCGCTCCGTCCGAATCCGCGATGAAAACCACCAAACGGCAGGATGATAAAACAGCAGCGTTTCGACCACGGTCTGCAACAGATTGACGAGATAATCGTGACGGCGGATATGTGCCAGCTCATGGGCAAGGATCGAATCCATTTCCGTCGTAGTGAGTCCAGTCAATATGCCGGCGGGAACCAGAATCACCGGCCTCAGCCAGCCAATCACTGCCGGTACTGCATCGCGAGCCGTTTCCAGCAACCGGGCACTCTGCCGCAGCTTCATTCGGCGGGACAAACGCGAAACAGCGTCCGTCAATTCGCCGCCAGGAACTTCAACCCCTTCGCTTCTCCAAAACCAGACCCGACGCAGACCAGCCAGCAAGCGGATTGCCAGACAGATCACTCCGCCAATCCAGAGCACGACACACCACGGCAGCCATCGCTGCATTGCATGGGCCAACGATTCCAGCCTCGAAATCCAGCCACCAACAGCACCACCGACAACAGGATTTTCAGACTGTTCCAACATCGGCTGGCTGCCGGATTCGCGACCAACCAAACCGTCTGGAACTTTATTCGAATGGAGTGCTGAATTGAGATTGCCAACCGAAAACAATTTCTCGTCGTGCCGGTCAGCATGCGACGTTGCGGTAGCGGCACCTTGTCCGATCGATTTCCAGTCGTCCACACTTGATCCCGACACGAGCCAGACAAATGTACCCATCGGCGCGATCGTCATCACTGCGAAACCGCCACACGCGACGATGTAGCGAATGCTTGCCGAAGTTCGTCGCATGGTTTCCAGCACGAACGCGGTAACGACGGAAACCAGTGCCGCTTGCCAGACGAAATGGACCAGCGTCCAGCCGACTGAGACCACCAGGGGATGCGTCGAAAACGATTCCAGAAAAGCGGTATTCATAATTGGCTCCTTTCAATTTCGTCCAGCAAAGTGCGAATCTCGGCAAGCTCTTCGGGCGAAGATCTTTTGGCCGACAGCGCCTGCATCACCAGTTGCTGCGCCGACCCGTCAAAGACCTGCTCCAGCATTTCCCCCACAATCTGCCGCTGGGTCTTGCCCCGCGTCACAGCCGCTTCGTAGACATGCGCATGAGTCGAGTCATCGCGCCGCAATAATCCCTTCTCCAGCATGATCTGCATCAGCTTGAGCGTCGTCGTGTATCCGGTCCCGCGTTCCGCTTCCAGTTCCTCCTGGACTTGCCGCACCGAAGCCCGCCCCAGCTCCCACAAGACCCGCAAGATCGCCAGCTCGGCATCAGTCGGTTTGGGCAATTTTTTCCTGGCCATTTTGGATCTCCCTGAATGCCACCATTCGATGGTTTCGTTGTAGCGGAGCAGCGCAAGCTGCCCGGTTTTCGCAATTCGCGGCGCAGTTACCGGACGGCTCGCGCCGTTCCGCTACAAGCGCAATTGTTTACATTCCAGTCTTCACGAAGGAACGCAAGAAATGCGTTGTTACCAACTGCACTGTGACGTACACCATCCAGTGTCAGTTCCCTTTATACGAACATCTTCGTAGATGTCAACGAAGATTTTCGTAGAGTTTTGTGAAAGGTCTTGAGTTTTCCCGTCAAAAGGTCAGAAATTCGGACTTTTGCTGGCACGGCGCAGACTTGCCAGTCTCACACAGTGGCACGAAGGCACAGAGAAAACGGCTGAGTTCCCCATAAGTCCTCCGTGACTCCGGGCCTCCGTGTGGGAATAACTGGTTCCGCGCTGCTCAGGTCTCCCGGCCGACAACGATTCACCCGTTGTCGTAGCGTACATTCCCTCTTTCCTGGAAAGTGAATCGGTCCGTTTCCATACACTCCGAAAACATGCGGGCTGGGTTACAATCCGTTTGATCGACCACTCCTGGTACGAGTCATTCTCCTCCGAGACCGACATGAAATACATTCTGACGAATGTCTTAGCCATTCTCTTTTGTGTCGCGCCATATCACCTGGCGTTGGCACAGGAACTCGATCTTTTTGCGGGGAACGGTTTGAAAAACTGGGTCACGGCCGACGGGCAACCCGTTGACTCCCCCAAGTGGGAACTCGTTGAGGGAGTTCTGCATTTGACCGGAGGAGGGGGCAAAGACATTTTTTTCCGCGATTGGATTGGCGATTTCGTGCTGACATTCGAATGGCGGATTTCCGAAAAAGGAAACAGCGGCATCAAATATCGGGTGCAGAAATACGGCAACAGCTGGCTCGGTTGCGAATACCAACTGCAAGATGACGGAACAAATCCGATTACAAAACAATCCACTGCATCGCTTTACGATGTAATCGAACCGTCATCGGCGCGGCTGCCCAATCCGGCTGGCCAGTGGAACACATCAAGAATCGTCGTCATCGGAAATCACGTCGAACATTGGTTGAACGGATCGATCGTTGTCAGCACCACAGCTGGCAGTTCCGATTGGCTGACCCGCGTCAACAACAGCAAATTCAAACCGCATCCAGGCTGGGGCCAAAACCCGACCGGTCGCCTGATGTTGCAGGATCACGGCAACGAAGTCTGGTTCCGCAACGTGAAACTGACGTTGTTCGTCAATCACGATTCCTGCCAGTCGCCCGAAGGCATAGCTCAACTTTGTGAATGCTGTTTCGGGCCAAATTGCAGACCGAGGTGCGATGCTTTTGTTCTGCGGCAAAACAAGGCTCCATTCCAGCGAGTTTTCGCTAGTCGCAGGTTCCTTCGCCGGTAGACAGGCTTGATAAGAAACTCACACAGAGTCACGGAGACACAGAGAATCAAGGCTCCAAGTCTCTGTGCCTTCGTGACTCTGTGTGAGACTGGTTTTCTGCTAGTCTTCGATCTTCCCGTTGATGATTCGCTTCAACCCGTCTTTAAGAAGAGGTGCGCCAAAATTGATCAACAATCCAAGGCGATAGTCCAGCAATCGAATGTATGTCAAAACCTGTTTCGGGTGAACTGGAGCAAGTTGTTCGACTGACTTCAACTCGACAACTATACGGTCTTCAACGATTAAATCTGCCCGAAACCCTTCATCAAACTCCAAGTCTTCCCACCGTATCGGAATCGGAACCTGCCGTTGGACTTTCAATCCGCGTTTCGTCAACTCGCGTTGTAATATCGCTTCATAAACGCTTTCCAGCAGTCCCGGTCCGAGCGTCGAATGAATCTTGAAACTTGCATCGACAACAACTCCTGAAATTTCATTGATCCTCATGGTTTTCCCCTTCAAAAAAGTCGCCACACACTGGCAAAGTGACACTGACAATTGGTAGCGGTCAAATCCGCTACCCACAGCATTCTCGTCCCTTCTTGAACCTCTGTGTCTCAGCGACTCTGTGTGCGCCATCCGTTTTTTGCCGTGCATTATGGCGGAAAATTCGGGGATCGGTTCAGCAAGTACCAATCTGTGGTCAACTCCCTCCAAATTTCGCCACCAGCCGCTGCAGCGTTCGAAGGTTGCGCATGGTGTTGGGTGCTTCGATGGCTTTTTCCAGCTTGTTTCCCTGGAACAATTTCGAGTCGCTGATCTTTGGGCCGCGACAGAGCCACCAGAGTTCGCTGCCGGAAAATGCGAAGTCGTCGTAGTCGCTGCGCAAGACGGCGAGTCGTTTCTTCATCGCCTGCGGCGCGGGTTTGTCCAGAAATGCCACATGGAAAGTGAAATCTTTCAGTTGCCCGGCGTTCAACGTGAACGGATTCGTCTCAGCAGTCTTGGCAATCTGGTCGAGGCCGCGAAGAAACGTCGTGGATTCAAACCCCAGCGACTTGTGCAATTGCATTTCGATCTCCGCCCGCAATTTATCGAGATCTTGCCGCCCCGAGTCGAACACAACATTCCCGCTGGCCAAAAACGTCTGGACATTTTCGAGCCCAACCGCCGAAAACGCCTCAATCAACTGCGGGCTCTTCGCTGTCCGCTTGCCAAGGTTGACTCCTCGCAAAAACGCGACGAACCGCCGATTTCCTTTATCGGATTTCGTCGATACCGGTCTCTTTGCCATCGCCTGGACCCTTCAGAATATTGACCACTGATAAACACGCATTCACACCGATTTTTTCAATTGTGCCACAACAAACAAATGACTGTTCTTTGGTTTTCTCGTCTTCTTCGATCGGTGACCGTCTGCGATCAAAAAAACTTTTAGCTCTGCGTTGTTGCAAACTTCGCGGTTTCCAAACCGGCTGCCTCGACGAGTGCATCAATCAATGTGTCCAGATGTTCAGATTGAGTGTACAGGTTGACCATGTTCAATCGCAGCCACGATTGGCCCGCGTGAATTGTTGTCGCGAACCAGGCCTGGCCCGAATCGCACACGCGCCGGGCGATTGCGATTTGCAAATCGTTCAGTCGATCCACACCGACTCCGTCCGGCTCCCAACGGGAACAGGCAATCGATAACAATCCGCCAGGCATCACACGGAAACCGAGTGCCGCCAGGCGTTTTTCAATCTCGCGGGTCAGCTTGATATTACGAGGAATATGATCGAGTAGCGTTTTCCAGCCGCAGGCCCGAATCGCAAACCAGACAGCAAGCGGTGTCGAACGGCGGGATGTTGGCAGACCACGCTGATAGGCTTCGACGTAATCGCCATCAGGAATGTACGAAGCGGCGATTCGAAAAGCCGACCGGTTGGCGTCGGCGTGACGGGTCATGAAGATTCCGGCTGTCAGCGGCATGAACAGCCATTTGTGCAAATCGATCGCAATCGAGTCGGCTCGGTTCATCCCGTCCATCAAATGGGCAAGTTCCGGAACCAAACCCACCGCGCCGCCATAACACGCATCGACGTGGAACCAGAGTTTGTGCCGTACGCAAATATTCGCAAGGCCAGAAAGCGGATCGATGGCACCCGTTCCCGTGGCCCCCGCAGTGGCAAAAACGGCAAACGGTTGATGACCGGCCTGAAGATCTTCGTCGATAGCCCGCTGCAAATCTTCAACCAGCATTTCTCCCCGCGCGCCGGCCCGAATCACCGAGATCGAAGATTTTCCGAAGCCAGCCGCCATCGCCGACCGCACGATCGACAAATGCGAACCATCGGCAACGTAAATCCGCGGCAGCTTTTTCAAAGCATGAGGTCCATCCGTTTCCCATTCCGGGAAATGAATGTTGCGGGCCAGAATCATCGCATGCAGATTGGCGAATGTTCCGCCCGGTAGAAACAGTCCGTCACACGGATAGTCCAGACGTTCCGACAGCTCGCGCAAGATTTCCCGTTCGACCGAAGCGGCAACGGGCCCCTGATGTGTCGCCCCGTTGTTGTTGTCGATGATCGAAACCAGCAAATCACCCAGTGCGGCCGGCGGCCACGGCGAAGAATTGACCAGCCCCAAGTAAAGCGGATGGTTCATCGCCATGCTGTGCTTGATGATTCGATCGAACTCTTCCCCGATGACCCGATCGAGTCCAATCCCCGAATCGCCCAGCGTGTTGGCAAACTCGGCAAAGCACTCTTCTCGCGAAATCTTGGGCATCACCCGCCCGTTGGAAACATTGGCGAGGTACTCCGCGATTCTTTCGACCAACCGCTTGCCCGCCGCCTCAAATTCCGTCGCATGCATCGAATACCGTTTCCTGTCGGTCGTGAATGTTTACACAGTGAATAAACATGGTCCGCACAGCGAACCCTACTTTTTCGGCAACGAACCGACGAACTCTTTGGCCAGCTCCAGGACCGCGCTCAGGATCCGGTCGTCTTTGATGGCCGCAGCTGTCAGATCGACCATGCCACCCATCGGCCGACCGGTGAACGACATCGGCTTGACTCCTTTCAGTTTCAATGCCGCCGCGTGGTTCTCTTTTCCAACCCGCGCCATGCCTCCTCCCTTGTGGACTCCACACAGCATGTTTCCATTCCACATGAAACAAAGCCCGCCAAACATCGTCTTCTCGGTCACCTTTTTCAGTCCCGACAATGCTTCGCGCATTCGCTGCGCCTGGTTTTCCTGAAAAGCCATGATTTCAAATCCCCGGAAACGATAGGGAGGTTGCTTGTCACCTTCAACCCAGGTCCGTCTGCGCTCTATGATAGACGGTTGACCATTCCATGATACAACCGTCCTGGATGAACGAACATGTTTCGACTGATTCTTGCGATTCTGCTTTTTGCATTGACCGGATCGACAACTGGCTGGGCACAGACCAATCCCGGTTCCCGTATGAAAGCCGAATGGAACGAACTGTTCAACGGAACGGATCTGAACGGCTGGACGCAGCGTGGCGGAAAAGCGAAATACTCCGCCGAAAACGGAGAGATCGTCGGAACAACCGTTCCCAATACCACGAACTCGTTTTTGTGTACCGAAAAAACCTTTGGTGATTTCGAACTGGAACTTGAATTTCTGGTCCACCCGGAACTCAACTCGGGAATCCAGATCCGATCGGAAAGCAGTCCCGACGTAAAAAATGGAGTCGTCCACGGATATCAAGTCGAAATCGATCCGGCCGACCGGGCCTGGACTGCGGGCATCTACGATGAATCGCGGCGAGGGTGGCTGGACGATCTGTCCGACAATCGCGCGGCGCGGTATGCGTTCCGGCAAGGCGAATGGAATCACGTCCGCGTCTTTGCCGTTGGCGATCATTTGCGAACCTGGCTGAATGGTGTTCCGGCAGCGGATCTCCACGACGACATGACGGCCAGCGGATTCATTGCCTTACAGGTTCACGGAGTCGGCAAGCGCGAGGACGCATTGACGGTGCGCTGGAAGAACATTCGCATTCGCGAAAACCCCTCGGCTGAACCGGCGAGTGACGCTTCGGATTCGAAAACGCGGGAGTCGAAGACTGTTTTCCCTGAGCCGGAAAACATCACCAAGCTCGCCGATGGGTTCGCATTTACGGAAGGACCGGCCCTGGGCCCAGACGGAAAAATCCATTTCAACGACATTCCCAATTCGACAACGCATGTGTTTGACCCAACGACACGGAAGATTGAAGTGTTCCGCGAAAATACAGGGAAGGCCAACGGGCTTTACTGGAGCCCGAACGACGCGCTGATTTCCTGCGAAGGAGGCAATCGCCGTGTGACCCGCCGCTGGAACGATGAAGAAAGAATTCTCGCCGAATCGTACGAAGGGAAAAAACTGAACAGCCCCAATGATCTCGTTCTTGATGGCTTCGGCGGGGTTTACTTCACCGATCCCCGTTACGGCAATCGCGACGATATGGAAATGGACGTCGAAGGAGTCTACTACATTACCCGTGAAGGCAAGCTTACTCGTGTTGTCGACGATCTCCTTCGACCCAATGGAATCATCCTTTCACCAGATAACCACACGCTATACCTGGCCGACCAGGCCGAAGGAAAAACGTGGGCATGGGACGTAACGGGCGACGGCAAAATCACCAATCGCCGATTGTTCGCTGAATTCGGCAGTGACGGAATGACGATCGACACCGACGGCAATGTCTATTTGACATGGGACGGTTCGATCATTGTGATTTCGCCGGAAGGAAAAGAAATCGCCCACCTGAAAGTTCCCGAGGCACCGGCCAATTGCACCCTGGTCGGCGAGACTTTGTATATCACCGCGCGAACAGGGTTCTATTCAGTGAAAACCAACCGACGTGGGTTGCTGGATGTTCCTAATCCCGACTAGTCCGGATTCCTATTCGCGATGAAGAAAAACAAACAACCTGATAACCGCAAGATTTCCGAAATGCGGAATCTGGGACCAGTCTGCGAGGCGGATTTGAATGCGGCTGGAATAAGCACGGCTGATGAACTGAAACGGCTTGGCCCGGAAGCGGCTTTTATCAAGATGCTGGAAGGGCGAATCAAAACCGGCCGCAGCACCAAATGCTGCAACGCCGTTTATTTGTACGCACTTTACGGCGCGGTTCACGATATCGACTGGCGCGAAATCCCTGAAAAGAAAAAGCGGGAATTCAAAACCCTAACCGCCGAAATGCGCCAGTCCGGCCGGTTCGTATGAGCTTTGCAGGTTCTATCACATTGAAAAGAGTGGCGGTTTTGGACTTTGCGACTTGGCGACTTTGCGTGAGGCCAGTTTTCTGAAATCGTCAATGTCTGACGCAAAGCCGCGAAGGCGCAAAGCAAAACCAGTCAGGTGGCTGTGATATGTCGCGCGGCAAGTCGCCTTGTTAGGATGATGAACAAACATCTTGCGGGAATGATCACACATGAAACTGAAAACAAAATACGATTCCGTCATTATTGGCAGCGGGCACAATGGGTTGGTGGCGGCCGCCTATTTGGCGCGGGCCGGGCAATCGGTGCTGGTGCTCGAACAGAATGACTACATCGGGGGTGCAACGGCTTCGAAGAAAGTCTTTCCGGACTACGAAGCGTGGTTGTCCCGATACTCTTATTTGATTTCGCTGCTGCCTCAATCGATC